>JAQBGS010000028.1:0-2501 GCA_032128535.1 Nitrospirota bacterium | reverse complement strand
GGTGGCCAGCTTTTTCGTTAGCCGGATCGATAATCTTATTGATAAGCAATTGGAAACCAAAATTAAAAAAGAATCGAATGCAGGGCAACGTGGGGTGATGGAGGGGCTTTTTGGAAAAGTCGCTATTGCGAATGCCAAGCTGGCCTACCAAAAATATGAAGAAATTTTTGAAAGCCAGGATTTTCAGGCATTGAAAGCCAAAGGTGCGCGAGTCCAGCGAGTCTTGTGGGCCAGCACGGGAACCAAAAATCCCAACTATCCAGATACGTTGTATGTCGATCAACTCATCGGGCCGGACACCGTCAATACCATGCCCGAAGCCACGTTTGCCGCCTTTCGCGACCATGGCATTGTGAAGAATACGATTCAAGAAGGTTTGGAGGAGGCCAAGGCTACCATGCAACAGCTGGCTGAAGTGGGTATCTCTATCGATGAGGTGACTGACACCCTCCTGCGGGATGGGGCAAAATTGTTTGTGGATGCCTTTGATCAATTGTTGGGCGTGATTAGTCGCAAACGGGAGGAAGTGCTTGGAGCACAAAAGGTATAACCTTCTGGCGATGGATTTTGAGCTCTAGATAACGTGTGGGTTTTTAACTATGAAGAGAGCTTGAGCCAGGAACGGTGATGGAGGAGTTAGGGGAAGGTCTTACACTTCTCGCCAATGGTGGCCGTCGGTTTGGATGAGTCGGTCGGCTTCAACCGGTCCCCAAGTTCCCGCCTGATACTCGGGCAACCATTTGTGTCCGTGTGTGGCCCAGCCTTCAATAATATCTGTCACCCAAGCCCATGAGGCTTCCACAGCATCTCGGCGCATAAAGAGGGAGGTATCGCCGGTCATCACATCCAATAGGAGTCGTTCATAGGCTTCTGGAGACGGGGCGTCAAATGCGTCGCCATATTGAAAGTCCATTTCCACCGGGTGAGTGTTGGCTTTGGTGCCGGGAACTTTAGAAATAATTCGTAAAGATAATCCTTCTTCAGGCTGAATGCGCAACTTCAGAACATTGGGAGCCTGCGGAATATTCGGATTGGCATTAAATAAAATTTGCGGAATTTCTTTGAACTGCACGGCGATTTCTGAGGCTCGTTTGGTCATCGCCTTTCCAGTGCGCACGTAAAATGGCACTCCCGCCCATCGCCAATTTTCCACAAAGACTTTTAAGGCGATAAAGGTTTCGGTCGTCGAATCGGGCTTCACGCCTTCTTCTCGCCGATAGCCTGGAACTTCCTGGCCATTGATGGTGCCATGGGCATATTGAGCTCGCACGGTCATCTCCTCTACGTCTTTCCCCCGAATGGGGCGCAACCCTCGCAGAACATCCATACGAGCATTGCGGACGACATCGGGGTCAAGCGAATACGGTGGTTCCATGGCAATGAGACACAGCAATTGCAAAATATGATTTTGCACCATGTCTCGAAGTGCGCCGGCACCTTCGTAATAGGCTGCCCGGCTCCCAAGTGTGACAGCCTCACTCACGGTGAGTTGTACATGGTCGATATACTTATGGTTCCATAATGGCTCAAAAATCGAGTTGGCAAACCGCATGACCATAATATTTTGAACCGTTTCTTTCCCGAGGTAATGGTCGATGCGATAAATCTGGGATTCATCAAACACGTTGCCAATGGCGGTATTGATTTTTTGGGCGGAGGCCAAATCATGACCGATCGGTTTCTCAACAATCACGCGGGAATAGACATCTGAAGCATCGAGGTGAGATACCAGTCCTACCTGATGCAAGCCTTCACAAGCCTGAGCGAATGAACCGGGAGGAATGGCCAGATAAAACACGCGATTGCCAGGCAAATTGAGCTGCGTTTCGATAGACGAGACACGGTCGTGTATGTTGCCATAATAGGCTGAAGCCTTGATATCACCGGCACAATAAAACAGCCGTTTATGAAAATTGTCCCACTTGTCAGATTGGAATGTTTGTCGGGAAAACTGTTCGATGCCGTCACGGGCGATGGCACGAAAATCGTCGTCAGAAAGATCTTTGCGGCCTAATCCCAAGACAGCAAAGTTTTCGGGTAAGAGTCCATCTAATAACAAGTTGTAGAGGGCGGGGAGCAATTTGCGGCGAGTCAGATCACCGGAGGCTCCAAAGATCACAATGGTACAAGGCTGGGTGACACCCGTTCTGGTGGTCTTGCCTGAAGGGCCGGATGGGTTTGGTGGAGCGCTAGAGGGCATGGCGATCTTCCTAATTAAGCTAACAGTTCGTCAGCGTTTCACGCTATGTCCGCCAAAGGCATTGCGGAGGGCCGCTAACATCTTTTCGGCAAAGGATTCTTCTTGCCGTGAACGAAATCGCGTAAAGAGTGCAGTGGACAGGGTGGGGACGGGGACGTCCTTATCCAAAGCATCCATCAACATCCACCGACCTTCGCCGGAATCCTGCACATAGCCCTTTAATCCCGCTAACTTAGGATCGTCTTTCAAGGCCCCTGCAGCCAATTCCAACAGCCAGGAGCGAACCACGCTGCCATGCATC
>JAQBGS010000027.1:0-6331 GCA_032128535.1 Nitrospirota bacterium | reverse complement strand
CGACAATAAAAGCGCCAGAAAAGAATAGACCGAAGGACAATGAATGGGCTTGCCAGATGGCCAACCCGAGCAGGGACCCAGCGATAAGGAGGCTCGTCGTTCGTTGTACACGATCATTCCACCAGTCTTTCAATGTGGCCGCCAATCTTGTTGTCCAGGCACGAACCTCGATTTGCATCGCGGCTTGGTCGACCTCTTTGCGAAAAACTAAAGATGGCGAGACAGAACGGATCGCCAGTAACGGCCACAGGGAAAAGGCCAAAGTGGCCAATGTGCCCACGCCCATTCCCCGTAGGATTGGAATGAGTGTGGGTTTAATCGGGAAGGTGTCGGGTAGGATGCCTTGAAGCAGCAGAGGTAATCCCTGGTGGAGCGCTGTTCCAAGAATGCCGCCGGCTAGACTACCGATACCTCCCAGAAGCAGACTTTGGGTGAGATAGATTTGTATGACCTGTGAAGAATCTGCGCCTAGGGTTTTCAGGGTGGCGATGATCGGAGTTTTTTGTGTGATAAATCCTTGAATGGTACAGGCCACGCCGATGCCACCCACTAACAGAATCGTCAGTCCGATCAGGCCCAGGTAGAGCGTGAGTTGGTCTAAAAAGCGGCGAAGTCTGGGTTGGGCATCACGGTAAGAGGTAACCTGAACACCTTCCTGGCTCAGGCGTCCACGAAGTTCTCCCAGCCAGCTTTCCAGATTGGTGGAAGGAGGCACTTGTAGTCGAAATCGCTCATGAATGCGGCTTCCCGTTTTGACGAGTTCTGTCGTCTCCAGCGCTTCTTGGGAAATCATCACGCGTGGGCCAAGGCTAAAGGCTGTGGCTATTTTATCGGGCTCTTTGGCAAGAATGCCGGTGATGAGGAAATTGGTTTGCCCAATACGCAGCTCACTTCCCAGGCTCAAAGCTAGACGAATGAGTAGCGATTTCTGAGCGATGGCACCGAAGCAGGGGAGTCGTTGGCAGCCTGATGGAATGGGTGCTAAAAGCTGCTCGATTGGTTGAGCAGGTTCAATCATCAGGTGGCCATAGAGGGGATACAAAGAATCCAGCGCTTTGAGTTCAACCAATTGTGAAGTCGCATTTGTTCCCTGATCAGGGGGTTGGCCAGATTCAACGGCGGCCATGGCCGCCAGTTCGGTGATATGCGAGATGAGGATTTGCCGTTCTGAGAGGGAATCCAGGACGGCCTGACCATTAGGGCTCATGGCGCGTCGCCAAGATAACTCTATATCGCCGCCCAGCAGTCCGCGCGCATCCCCTAAGATGACCTGTTCGACATTCGTGGCGAATAGGTCTACGGCCACAATGGCTCCAACACCCAAGGCGATACAGAGAAAGAGGAACACGAAACGTGACCATGAATTGGCCGTTTCACGCCAGGCCAATTTGAGGGAGAGGGGTATCATGCGGTCTGAGGGAGCGATATCATGATGGAGGAGAGGTGTCGTTAAGAATGGCTCCATCTCGCAACGTCAATATTCGCTGCGCACGAGCTGCTAAGGCCGTATCGTGAGTTACCAAAATCAGGGTGCTGTCGTGTTGCTCATGCAGTTGCCATAAGAGATCAATCACTAAGTTTCCCGTGGCGCTGTCGAGATTGCCAGTGGGTTCATCAGCCAAAAGTAACGGTGGTTGGCTGATAAACGCCCGTGCCAAGGCCACTCGTTGCTGTTCGCCGCCCGAGAGCTGAATGGGATAATGATGAAATCGTTGCTCCAGCCCGACAGCCTGTAGAAGTGTTTTGGCGCGTTCTTCGCCGGTGGCCACTCCCTGAAGTTCCAGGGGGAGTGCCACGTTTTCGAGGGCGGTCAAGGTCGGGATGAGATGAAAGGCTTGAAAGACATACCCAATATGTTGGCGACGGAAATGTGCCATGGCGCTTTCTGTCAGTGTTGTAATGTTGGTTCCGTGAATGTGGATGGTGCCGTGTGTGGGTTGATCGAGTCCGGCCAAGAGGCCGAGGAGCGTCGATTTGCCGCTACCCGATGGGCCGACAATGGCCAGAACTTGCTTTGCCGAGACCTCAAAGGAGATGTCGTGTAAAATTTGAACAGCCAGGTTTCCCGCCGAGAGTTGCATGCCTAGCTGATTGACAGAAATCAGAGGTTGGGAGGAAGGAGATGGGGAAAGAGACAAGGGAGAATCCGATGAAGGAATTGGCACGTTGCTTAACAGATGAATTTCATAAATTAGATACTTGGAGGAAGGTTCTCAATCAAGCTCTTGGAGTTTTGATGATCTTACCAGTCTCTGTCCTCTTCTGTCTGACCATGCTGGGGTGTGACGCTCAAGAAGGTGCACCGATCGGTATTGTTGAGTCGCAAGGCAAGGCCTCTCAAGTTGTTCCAATTCAGGAAAATGTACGTTCGTCTCTCCAACAGGAAAAATCAAAGAATTACGATATTCCTCGAATTGTGGCGTTTGGTGATAGCTTAACGGCTGGACTTGGAGTGAGTTCCGAGGATGCCTATCCCGAGCAATTGGCTCGGTGGTTAGGTAAACAAGGATTTGAATACAAAGTGATCAATGCGGGGGTGTCAGGCGATACGACGGCAGGAGGACTCAGACGAGTTGAGTGGATTTTGAAAAGCCAACCAAAATTGGTCATTTTGGAATTGGGTGCAAACGATGGGCTTCGTGGACAATCCTTGACAGAAACCTATAAAAACCTCAATGCGATTATTGGAGCCCTCAAGGCCAACGGGGTCATTGTCGTATTAGCGGGTATGCGCCTTCCCCTGAACTATGGGGATGCCTACACACAGGAGTTTTCGGACTTGTTTATACAGCTGGCCCATGAACATAAGGTTTCGTTTATTCCATTTTTCTTGGAAGGGGTGGCCACGCATCGGCAATTAAATCAAGGGGATGGGTTGCACCCCACTGCCGAAGGCTACTCCATTGTTGTGCAGAATGTGTGGAAAACACTTCAGCCAATCCTCAAAGAATTGGCTCATGAGGGATAAAATGCAAGATTGCCCCTCTTCCCAAATGAAAGAGAGGCAACAACAATTTCCGCTATAGTTGTCGTGTGGTTAGAAAAGTGATGGATTAGGTCTTGTAGATGTCGTAGGCTCCATACGCAAGGATTATGGCAATGGTGCCATAATACAAGCTCGTAATTCCTTCATACCCTCCGCCCGGGGCATTAGCCATGGCAGGAGCGGCTGCCAACATGAACAACGTACTCATTGTGATAATGCGACTCATACCAAAACCCTCACTTTCTGACTAAAAGAATCTTGACCCGATTATTAGATTCCATGACGTACCTTCTCTACGAGACCAGGATTGTAGACAATTTTATTTCTGAGATGCAACCAAGATTTCCAGAAAGCGATTGAAGTACATTAAATTAGTAGATATTACGTAAAATTATGATGGTTTTTTCCGACTGATACCTACTGAAACCGAATCGCCACAAATATGGCTTGATTGGGACCCGGTTGTTCCAAAGTGAGATTCATAAACTTCAGTCATTTAAGGTTCGAGTCGCGAATGAGACCCGTCACAAAATGGGGATTTTTTGCTGTGTTTGCAGCCACACCACGCCACTTTCTTTTTTTCTTTGATTTCCACTTCTATGGGCGATAAATCCGTTCCCGTATGTGATCCATCACAAAATGGTTGAGTTTTGGATCTGCCGCATTGACACCAATAATACGTCCCAGGTTCCATGTCCATGACATACGGCGCTCGTTGCGGAATGACAATAGGATCAGCCATGTGTTCCTCCTTCTATTTGAAAAAATGTCTTTAAGTACATATTATCCACATCGTTCTTGAAGACCCTTGGGGCCTAAGGGGGTGAGCCAAAGAAAATCGGCAATACCATTTTGGAGTTCCGTTAGGACTTCTTCCTCTTTTGCAGGATCCCAGGCCACCAGATAAATGGTCACGGTTTTGATAGCCGGATGCGTCTGCTTCACGCGTTTGGGGACGGGAACCCCATATTGAATATGGCCTCCGCCAGTATAACTGACCAGGGGAGTGTGGGGGGTTGGCCTCTTGTCCAGAAAATTCCGGATGACGGTCGCCATTCCTTCATCCCGGATAATAGAAGCCTCAAAAATCCGTCGATAGACATGATCGGGTAATTTGGGATGACAAGCGGTAATTTGTTCAAAGATGAGCGATTCATATTCCGGGTCATCAGTGGCTTCTTTCGTCATGGCCCAAGAGGCCAAATCCGGTGCCTTCTGGGCTTCCGTTAATCCCTTTTTCGCGACCAGTCGAACCAAATACTTGGGAGGATTTAACCCCAGCAAGGGCAA
Organism: Nitrospirota bacterium; assembly: GCA_032128535.1. GTDB lineage: Bacteria > Nitrospirota > Nitrospiria > Nitrospirales > UBA8639 > Nitrospira_E. Next base: position 2,055 of record JAQBGS010000027.1, on the reverse strand, counting down.
ATGGTGGGTACGGGCATAGTCGACGAGGGGTTGGTAATCCGGAAAGTCGCCACCCCAATTCTCTTTCCATCGTGATTCTTCCAAAAACTGCGGGACGGTCATTTCCGACTGGCTAATGTATCGATCTAATCCTGGCTGCCCATCCCAGCTCAACATTTCCATGGCCAACCCGGGTAACCGTTGGTGCTTGTGCAGCACATCGAGAACCGTAATGGCCGTTTCTATATGGGATGGTGTGTAATGTTCTTCGCCAAGAAAAATGACATCGGCGGCTAAGAGATGAGGCGTGAGATCTTCGACGGTCAGAAGCGTTTGATCAGCTACATGGTAAATTTGTCCGACCTTAAAGGATGGTTTCGCTTGAAGGGTCGTGCATCCCAACAGTACCGCAAAGGAAATTGCACTGAAGATGAACGGGCAAACAAGAGGTTTCAATCGAGAAAATTTCATAGGCTTCATACGGAGCATGGTGTACCATAGTCCCTTTACCGGGGCAACAGAGACAAAGTGAAAAGTTCTTGTGGCATCATTAATAGGCAGATCAGCCATAGTCATTGACTAGGGTAAGGCTCCTTAGGCGTATGGTGTAGGTAGCAGGTTCATGGATAAGCAGACATTGGATATTCCAGAGTTTCGTACCCGGATAAAGGCGATGCGGGAATCCTTCCCTCACCATTGGGAGGCCAGTCGAAAATTAATGGCCCAAGAGTCTCTCCCAGCCACCCTTCCCGTTCTTCTTCAATCTATTCAACAGGCGGAGTTGGTTCCCAGTCTTCGGAAACGATTGCTCGACGTCGTACAGCAGTTTGGTCAGCATACAAAAACTAGGGATGTGCATCAAGTCTTAAAGGCACTCACGGGTTTGCCACCGGCAAAAGCCATTCGTGCCCTTCTTGTCTGGGGAGTATTAGCTGGTGGGGAAAAGGAAGAAGGATCTGCCGAGGATCTTACTACTGAAGAAATAGAACATTCTTTACGTGAAGGACCCAATCCCTATGACATCCTTCTTCAGGCGACGTCTCCTTCGTTGTTGGATATTGGCGCGGGGGATTTAACGTTTGAACAGGAATTGGTTGACCAGTATGTTCCTCAATTGCGCGCGAGTAATAGAATGATTCGTTTGCATGCCTTTGATCGGCTCACTCCTGGTTCTCGAGTGGGAGGGGTTTACCACAAGAATTGGGATCGTGAGCAATATTTAAAAAATTTTCCTGAAGAGGAATTGAAATATCAATTTTGGGGAGGGATGGATATTGAGAAATTTTGTCAAGCAAAAGGTGTCTTACCCCGTTACACGATATGTACATGTCATGCTCCCGCCAATCCCACGTTTGCCTATGAGCCCAGCCGAGTTGATCGCAACCTAATAGATGATCATCTCAGAGCTACACGAGGCGAATCCCGATTAGGCCGATATGAAGGGGAGCCGGTATTGGAGGTCTCACACCAAGGGCAAGAACTTACGTTCCCTCCATGGAAATTTGACATTGCAGGACCTCTATCCCTTTTACGATGTATGACGCGACGCAGTCGTGTTGGGGTCTTATCAGCCATTGATGATGAAGTTTTCTGGGAACTCTTGAGTCAGATCTTAGCGGATGAACAGTTTCGTCCTCGGAATCAAATATTTACCAAAGATACTATTCCGGAGATCTTTGGAGATGTCTATAAGGCATTGAACTCACTGCCTATTGGCGGCCGAATCGATCTGGCCAAGGTTTCCAAGCTTCGAGATTCTATGCCTTTCGGGACAGCTTCCCTAACAAAATCTTCCACATTGTCCAATTTTCGGTATGTGGAAATCCGACGAGGCGCATTATGGGAGGGAGTCCCCAGTAGTTTCACCGCGAAGAAGTTTTCTCAAATGAGAGAAGAATCCCCACCGTGGTGGATCATTTTTCTCTCAGACGTTTAGACAAATGAAAAAAACCAGCTAGAATAGAAGACCATATTGGTAGGTGAGAGGAGTGTAAGGAAGAAAAGAGAAATTGGAGCGGGAAAGGGGATTTGAACCCCCGACCCTCGCCTTGGCAAGGCGATGCTCTACCACTGAGC
>JAQBGS010000026.1:0-3425 GCA_032128535.1 Nitrospirota bacterium | reverse complement strand
CTTTGGACATCTAGCCCTAGGGTTGGTTCATCAAGAAAAAGAACTTTTGGATTTGGGAGCAACCCGCAGGCAATGTCCAGTTTGCGTTTCATGCCTCCGGAGTAGCCCTTGGCGACTCGATCCGCATGTTCTTCCAGGCTCACCAATTTCAAGAGCGTGTCGATGCGGGTGAGCGCTTCTTGCTTGGTTAAATGATACAGAGCCGCCAGCAACTCAAGGTGTTCTCGTCCGGTCAGAAATCGATCAATGGCCCGTTCCTGTGGGACATAGCCGATGAGTCGTCGTACGGTATCCGCTTCCTTGACGACATCGTGTCCGAGAATGGTTGCCGTTCCGGTTGTGGGACTGAGCGTGGTGATCAGGATTCGGAGGGTCGTACTTTTCCCCGCTCCATTGGGCCCTAAGAGTCCGAAGATTTCTCCGTGCTGCACACTCAACGAAAGATTTTTGACCGCCTCGACAGCATCATAGACTTTACCGAGGTTGGACACTTCAATGGCAGCAGGAGTGGACATAGTATTTTAGCCCTGTGTTTGGAGATCAGCGAGTTTGAAGCGAATGAGGTCAATCAGTCGGCGCGCTTGTTGTGAGAGGTCGTCAGACTCTAGCAAAAATTGTTTTTCGAGAGGTGACAAATCCAGCCCAGCCGACAGATTATGCACGAGAATGAGATCCGTGAGTGTGGCCGAACCAATGACCTCACAGAGTTCGTTGGCTTTCTTGGACGTGAGATACTCCTGCGCGGTTTGTTCGAGATTGCGACGGATTGCTGAAGTCAATGACGTGGAACCATCAGGTATATGCGGAGTAATCCGGGCTTGTCGATAATTGGTCAAAACCGTCTGTTCTTGATAGCTGCACCGCTGTAACCCCTGCAGGACAATGTTATACCGACCATCCGAAAGTTTATGCGAACTAATAATCCGCCCTACGCATCCGATCGAATAAATCGGCGGTTCTTCTTCGTAGTGGTCTTCCCACCCATCTTTCAGTAACGCCATGCCAATACACTGGCCGTGCGAGGAGGCCGCTTGAATCATTTCGCGGTAACGGGGTTCAAAGATGTGAAGTGGTAAATAGGTTTGGGGAAAGAATACCACTGTCGGAAGCGGAAAAATCGGCACGATATCCGGTAAGGGAAACGCCTCGGGTTCCTCCGATGAAAAGTGCAAAGACATGCGGTACGATAGCCGAGGATTTTCTTGAAAGTCAACGTGGGGACCAGACGAAATACTGATTGACAACATGAGAAAATGCTTGTGGGACAAGGGATTTGTGACCTATAGAGCATCGTGCTATAAACGACCAAATGATGAAAACCATCCTTGTCCTGATGATGTGTGGTATCAGTCCTGACATCTTTGCGGCCGACTCCCCCTCTTCTACCTCCCGGTTTTTTCCTGCGAAGCCCGGGTATACGTATGTCTTCCCTCGTGATCATGGGAACCATGAACAGTTTCAGACTGAATGGTGGTATTTTACTGGACATGTGCTGGGCTCAAACGGACGTCGGTTTGGGTATGAGTTAACCTTTTTTCGGCGTGGGATTGACTCGCCACATGTCTGGAGCAATCCCTCTGAATGGGCCATGCGCCATCTGTACATTGCGCACTTTGCGTTGACTGATGAAGACGCCGATCAATTTCGGGTTGCCGAGAAAATGAGTCGGGCCGGTATCCAAAAAGCCGGGGCGCGGGCCGATGTCTTAGATGTCTGGATCGACAAGTGGCATGTGAAGGCGGTGAGTCCTGATCATCGACAATTTCATCTCCAGGCCGAGGCCGAGGAATTTTCCATTAATTTCACAGTTGATTCACAGAAGCTTCCAGTGATGCATGGGGCTCACGGGGTCAGTGCCAAGGGCCAGCAACCTGGGCAGACTTCGCATTATTATTCCTTCACGCGGCTCCGTACCACAGGCTCGGTCCGAGTGGGTGAGACGACGATGCCCGTTGACGGTGTGAGTTGGATGGATCATGAATTTGGTTCAGGAGAATTGGCAGATAATCTGGTCGGTTGGGATTGGTTTAGCCTTCAACTCGACAATGATCATGAAATCATGGCGTATGGCCTACGTCGAGCTGATGGCACGTTTGATCCTGCGTCGAGCGGAACGTTCGTGTTGCCCGATGGATCTTCAAAGGCCTTAGCTCTCCACGATTTGCACATCTCCGTCGACCGCCACTGGACCAGCCCTGTAAGCGGGGCTCGCTATCCACATCATTGGACCTTTGCTATTCCAGATGAAGGAATTAAGCTTTCGTTGTCCCCACGTATGGCTCACCAAGAACTTGTCACGACACGCAGTACAGGCGTGACGTATTGGGAAGGGGCCGTCGATGTCACGGGGCAATGGAAAGGACAGGATATACATGGACAGGGCTATGTGGAATTGACCGGATATGCTGAACCGTATGACGTGAGGCGTTAGGCGTAGGGAGTAAAAAGTGAGAAGCCAGAAAGAATTTGGGCCTGCCGTTCATCCTTATCCTTTTCCCTTTGTCCCCACGCCGTATTCCTCACTTATCACTTATCACTTTTCACTGTCCACCATTATTTTTTGGGTTGCTGCCCTTTTATTAGGGCTCGTGGCGTGTGGGCAGCGTAGTGATACCATTGTGTCGATTGCCCTCCACCCGACTAAGTCCAACATCATCTATCTGGCCACTGATGAGGCAGTCTATAAATCCAGTGATACCGGCGAGACATGGACGCGGTTTGAGGGGGAATTGACGCGGACTCGAGTGATTAGCTTAGCCCTTGATCCGACATTATCGGCGACGGTGTTTGCCGGAACGATGGGCGACGGGACCTACAAAAGCCCTGATGGTGGGAGAACTTGGCATCAATTTAATGCTGGTATCCAGAAGGGGACGATCTCAGCCATTGTGAATCAAATCGTCTTTAATCCTCGAGGGACGGAGATGGTCTATGCCGCGACGACGGTTGGGGTGTTTCGTAGTATGAATGGAGGTCGGAATTGGGTGGAACGGATGAATGGGATGAAAGAAGTGAATTTTGTGGTGTCGCTGGCGATAGATCCTCAACGTCCGAATGTGATGTATGCCGGAACGACCGGTGGGGTGTATCGCACCATCAATGGAACCGAAAGTTGGGAAAAGAAATCTGGGGGGATGGTGGCGGCTGATGCCAAAATGGCGTCGATGGCCTTAGGTGTGAATGGATTAGCGGTTGACCCGACCAATAGTGAGGTGGTGTATGCCGGAACAACAAAGGGTTTATATAAATCGACGGATCAAGGAGAGCATTGGGTCAAGATTGAGGGGAGTATTCAAGATTCCTATGTGAGTGCCATTCAAATGGACCCGTCCCTACCTTCCACGCTCTATTTGGCCACGAGTGACCGGGTGCAAAAAAGTGAAGACGCAGGAAGCACCTGGTACCCCAAAATCAATGGATTAGAT
>JAQBGS010000025.1:0-6004 GCA_032128535.1 Nitrospirota bacterium | reverse complement strand
TACCTTTGCGACCGTTGAATGAAGGCCGAAGGCGTATTCTATTTTGCGAATACTTCTTTGAGCAGATCGGTCACGCGTGCAGCAGGGTTGGTTCGAATTTTTTGTTCTTCTTGGGCCAGTGTATAGAACAACCCGTCCAAGCTTCTTCCCACCACATAGTTATCGAGATCAAACTGTTCGGCATTGACGAATGGTAACGAGGTGTATTCGCCAACCAGAGACTTATATTGGGCGGCCACGCCCACCTGGTCCATCGCTTCCGTCACTTTCGGTTTGAACGCTTCTGCCAATTTTCCTTTGGTCTTTTCCTTAAAGTAGTCGGTCGCTGCGGTGTCTCCACCGTTTAAGATTTTTTTGCCGTCTTCAAAGGTCATGTTGGTCACGGCTTCTGTAAAGATGGGTTTGGCCAGCGGCGCGGCTTGTTCCGCCGATCGGTTCATGCTCACGACGAATTCATCGATTTGTGGCCCAAAGCCAACCATACGTAAGGCTTTGTCCATGCTTTGCAACTTTTCGGGGAGCAGGATCTTAATGGCTTCATTTTTGAGGTATCCGTCTGTATTGCCAGTGAGGTTAACCGTATTTTCTGTTCCCACCTCAAGCGCTTCCTTGAGCCCGGATATAATCTTTTCGTTGCTCAGGCCGGTGCCGCCTGACTTACCAAGCTGCTCCATCCCTTTTTTTGTGAGATCTTCCAAAAATTCAAATTGCGCCCACGCCCCTTGGGGAATGAAAATAAAAAGAAGAATGCCAAAAAATTGAGAAATCATCATGTCAGGCCTCCGTGAGTCGTTTAGGATAGAATGAGTAGAGTAGGAGGGGGGAATGAATCCTAGTGTATGGCTTTGACGGAGACGATGCAATCTTTCGCGAAAAACCTAAGTCTTCTCGCGTATTTCATTGAGAGGAAGAAAACTGATGCTGCCGCCATGCTTCGTAGACGACCACCGCAACGGCATTGCTTAGGTTTAGACTGCGGGAGTTTGGTTGCATCGGAATTCGTAGGCGATGGGTGGGAGGAATTGTCTCTAAAATATGAGCGGGAAGGCCACGGGTTTCAGGACCGAAGAGCAGCGCATCGCCCCTTTGAAACGCGACCTCATGATAATTCATTTGGCCCTTGGTGGTGATGGCAAAAACCCGTGAAGGTTTGTGTTCATCGAAGTAGTCTTGCAGCGTGGGATAATCCTTCATCCGGGCCAGCTCATGATAATCTAACCCGGCCCGACGGGCCCGTTTGTCATCTAATTCAAAGCCTAATGGGTGAATGAGATGTAACCCAAACCCGGTATTGGCACAGAGGCGAATGATATTCCCCGTATTTGGGGGAATTTCTGGTTCGTAGAGGACAACATCCAGCATTTATTGGGGTCTCACCCACTTCCCTTTTTCGGATGTCATAAATTCTCTTTGCCATTTTGGGGACGCTTCCGCATCGTCCATGCCAACAGCAACAGAAGGCATAACAACGCAACAGGAACAGGAAACGCTTCCATCTCACCGGCCTTCACATGCGTTAACGCGGCACCAACCATCGTCAGACTCAGCACGGCAATTCCGTAGAATTGGGCCTTCGGGATAAACAGGCAGATTCCGCCACCGACTTCAATTATCCCCGTCAAATATAAAAACCAGAGGGGATAACCCCATTGCGTAAAATGTTCTACTTGGGAATGACTTCCTAAGAGCTTGGCGCCGCCTGCTATGATAAACATCGCACCCAATACGACCCACAGTGCCGTTTTTATGAATTTTTTCATATCATCCCCCGACATAGTTAAACCTGACGGAGCAAACTTAAGACCCAAGCCTACGAGTATATCTTGATCACTTCGGTGACTCTATTCAATGGAGGTTGGGAATCACTCATCTGTACATTTTAGGGAACCACTCCACGCAAACCTCGGCTGCGTGTACATTCTAAATCTTTATGCACTTTTTGTGTGAATAATTCAACTGTCATTATCTGAGGAACGGGCTATGGCTGAGCCTTTAACGCTTCTAACATCGCTTTGGTCATTTGGCGAAACGTTTTCTTGCCTCCCCTAGCCCTGGCTGATAGTTGCCCTCCCTGTAAAAAGGCCAAAAACATTAAGGCCATATGGCTAGGATCAGTATTGCACCTGATCGTGTTGTCTCGTTTCCCCTGTTCAAAAATATTCTGAATGATGGCTAAGGTGTTTTGAATAGATTTTTCGACAGCTCTTTGAGGCTTCAATGCCAGACTTTCCCTCTCCGCACCAACCATCCCAATAAAGCAGGCTTTCCCACCCTCAAGCCCATTTTCAAACAATTTTGCTAATTTCGACAGTTTTTCAATGCCAGGGTCTTCCCCCATAGCAATCTTGTTGTAAGCCTCTCCATATATTTCCTGGCAATGTCCAATCAATTCACAGATTAACTCTTCTTTGCTCGAAAAATAATGATAGAGACTCGCTTTTTTAATGCCGACGGCTTCACTGATTTCCTGGAAGCTCACGCCATTCACCCCTCGCTGTTGGATTAAATCTTTGGCTGCCAGCAAGATGCTTGTTCGCATGGAGTCAGTCATATTGACAGCCTACCTACCGTTTGGTAGGTTGTCAATCTTGCAGCATGTTTAGGCCGTATTGCTCTCAACTTCTTACTCTTTTAAGGGATTCTCGCCATGACGCCATCACAAGAGTTGCTGACTCCATTTCAATTGGGTGATTTAAAATTAGACAATCGTGTCGTGCTCTCTCCCATGACTCGTGCCCGAGCCGGTACGGAACGGATGGCTAATGCCCTGATGGCTGAATATTACACGCAACGATCTAATGCAGGGCTTCTCATTACAGAGGCCACGTTTATTTCAGAACAGGGGATAGGATGGATCAATGCTCCCGGCGTGTACACAGACGAACAGGGGGCAGCTTGGAAAATTGTGACAGATGCGGTGCATGCAAAAGGATCAAAAATCTTTCTTCAATTATGGCATTGCGGCCGGGCCTCACATAGTGATTTCCATAATGGGGAATTGCCTGTGGCTCCCTCCGCGGTGAAGTCGAATGGAGAATATGTGCATACCCCGAAAGGCAAGAAATCGTATGAAATCCCTCGAGCCCTTGAGAGCACCGAAATTCCAGCTATCGTTGAGGCTTACAAACAAGGGGCTAGACGAGCCAAAGACGCAGGGTTTGATGGCGTAGAAATTCATAGCGCGAATGGCTATTTGATCGACCAATTCCTACAATCAAAAACCAACAAACGAGTGGATCAGTATGGCGGAAGCCTGGAGAACCGCTTTCGCTTTTTACGGGAAATTGTGAGGGTAGTCACCGACGTTTGGCCAGCCAATCGAGTTGCCGCTCGGCTTAGTCCGAATGGCAATTACAACGACATGGGTTCTGAGGATTTCCGTGAAACATTTACCTATGTGGCAAGTCAACTTGAAAAGGTGGGACTCGCCTATCTCCATGTGGTCGACGGTTTGGCTTTTGGCTTTCATGAATTGGGAGAGCCCATGAAACTGAGCGAGTTTCGCAAAGTGTTTTCTGGGCCCATTCTGGGCAATTGCGGGTACACACAAGAGACGGCAGAGGGGGCAATTAAAGAAAAACATGCAGATCTTATCGCCTTCGGTCGACCCTATATCAGCAATCCGGATCTGGTTGCACGATTTCGGAATGGATGGCCTTTGGCTCCCTCAGAAGATATGACCACATGGTTTTCGTTTAACAAAGAAGGTTATACGGACTATCCTGTTTACCATTCATAGCCACGCCCTCATTACTTAAAGGAGAAGGAATATTGGGGACAAAGAAACTCTCATCAGGTGGTCCGTTGCCAGCAATCACCCTTCCACTTGTCGGAGGGGGAGAGGCAACACTGGGAACGCCTCAAAAAGAAGGTAAGTGGCAATTGGTGTTTATCTATCGAGGCCTGCATTGCCCCTTATGCAAACAATATCTCAAGAAATTGGAAAGCTTGAAAGAGCAATTTATTGCGACGGGAGCTGAAATCGTGGCCATATCAGCTGACCCTGCTGAAAAGGCTGCGGCAATGGTGGAAGCGACGGGAGCCACTTTTGACGTTGCCTATGGCCTTTCTATTGAGCAGATGCAGGACTTGGGGCTCTATATCTCCAATCCACGATCATCAGACGAAACAGACCGGCCTTTTCCCGAGCCTGGCATGTTTGCCGTGAACGGTGGAGGGAAGGTCCAATTGATCGATATTTCAAACACTCCATTTAATAGGGCGGACCTGGGAGAATTAGTGGAAACCTTAGAATGGATTCAGGAAAATAACTATCCGATTCGAGGCACTTATGAATAGTGCGCATTTACTTGCAGAAGTCAATTGAGACATTTACAAAAATTCGCATTCTATCAGAATAAAACCTCACTAAAACTTCCATCTCCCCATGCCGAACGGACTTACTATTCTTGATATGCGCGATCGAATTCACCAGGCTCAGTCGGTGACAGTGCTGACCGGTGCGGGAATTTCGGCCGATAGTGGTGTGCCCACGTTTCGTGGCCCTGAGGGACTGTGGAAAAATTTTCGACCGGAAGAACTTGCCTCCCCTGATGCGTTTACCCGCGATCCCAAACTTGTCTGGGAATGGTATAACTGGCGACGGGAATTGCTTGCCAGGAAGGTGCCCAATCCAGCACATGAGGCCCTCGTCAAGCTTGAAAAACTGATTCCTGATTTTTGGGTGATCACCCAAAATGTCGATGGCCTTCATGCCGCAGCCGGCACACAACAGCTTTCAGAAATTCATGGTAATATTTGGAAAGTTCGCTGTACGCAATGCCACAATATTACCGCGAACCATGAGGTGCCTTTGCCGCTTCCGCCAAGCTGTACTGATTGCGGAGGATTGCTGAGGCCGCACATTGTCTGGTTTGGAGAATCATTGGCTACTGAAGACTTAGAGCAGAGTTACGCCGCGTTGCAACGTTGTGACGTTCTTTTGATCATTGGAACATCCGGGGTCGTCTATCCCGCAGCTTCGTTTGCTCCTGTGGCCAAAGATTATGGTGCCTTCGTGGTAGAAATGAATATAGAGGGCACACCCAATTCATCAGTCGTAGATGTGTCCTTTCAGGGACGGGCCAAAGAGTTAGTCCCGCTCCTCCTCTGAAGTCACTCTTCACAGCCATTTTCTTGACTCGCTTTGTGAGGGTTTGTTACGTTTTTTTGTTTAGGGATTCTCAGTACTTATGCTGGAGTGACCAATGCAATTGACTATAAATGGTAAAGTGGAAAACCTAGAGGTTTCTACCGTCATGGATGTACTCAAGGCCAAGGATATTGATCCACAATTAGTCGCCGTCGAGGTCAACACCCAGATGATCGATCAGGAAAATCTGAGTAACACTTCTTTGAAGGAAAATGACAAGCTAGAATTCTTGTTTTTTATGGGCGGTGGGGCATGAGCGGCCAATTATTGCAGTATATTACCGAAGGCATTGGCAACACCCCGCTCGTCCGCTTGAATCGCCTCTCTCCATCTGGAGGGGCGACCATTTATGGGAAAGCCGAATTTTACAATCCAGGTGGCAGCGTCAAAGACCGCATCTGCCTGAATATGATTGATGAGGCCGAGAAGCAAGGCCTCTTGAAGCCCGGCAGCACCATTGTGGAGCCGACAAGCGGCAACACCGGAATTGGCCTAGCCCTTGTCTCTGCGGTCCGGGGATATAAACTCATTCTCGTCATGCCCGAAGGCATGAGCTTGGAACGGGCCAGCCTGCTTTCATCGTATGGGGCGCAATTGGTGTTGACCCCGGCAAGGGAAGGCATGCGGGGTTCTATAAATGAAGCCGAAAGTATTTTAGAGCAGAACCCAGAGTATTTTATGCCGAACCAATTTTCGAATCCGGCGAATCCAGCTATGCACAGAAAAACCACCGCAGTGGAAATTTGGGACGCGCTCGAGGGCAAGATCGATGCATTTGTCGCCGCCGTAGGAACCGGTGGGACGATTACGGGCTGCGGGGAAGTCTTTAAAGAGAAAAACCCCAAGGTCAAA
>JAQBGS010000024.1:0-4321 GCA_032128535.1 Nitrospirota bacterium | reverse complement strand
CAAATTTACGAACAAAGAAAAAATCATGGGATTTGGCCATCGGATCTACAAAGTGAAAGATCCTCGTGCCATTGTCATGCAGGCGTTCGCTCAACAATTGGATGCCGATGCCGGCCCCCAATCCCTCTTCACCCTAGCCCGGACGATGGAAGAACACATGGAAGCTCGTGTGGGCACAAAAGGCATTCGCCCCAACGTAGATTTTTATTCAGGTATCATTTACCATCGGATGGGAATCGAGACGGATCTTTTTACACCCATCTTTGCCATGGCCCGGGTCGCAGGGTGGCTGGCCCATTGTTTTGAGCAATATCAAGAAAATCATCTCTTTCGCCCCGACCAGATTTATGAAGGCCCGCACCACCGCCCCTATGAACCGATCGAAAAGAGAACTGCAGTAAGGGGTGAAAAGTAAATAGTGAGAAGTAAGGAGAAAGAGGAGGAAGTGAGTAAGTTGCCAAACCTGGAAAGAAACAATCATCATCTATAAATCTTACGCCTTACGCTCCACGTTTTACGTTTCCCTTTTTACTTCACCCTTTTCACTTAAATGGCCAAACCTCCCCTGATAAAATTCGACGCTTTATCAACCGCCTACGCTCTCTCAAATCACGTTGATCTCCTGACATGACATCTCCCCCTACGTATGATGTGTTAGTGGTAGGCGCGGGTCTGGCTGGCATGCGTGCCGCACTCTCCGCTCATCAACAGGGAGCCTTTGTGGCCATCCTCACCAAGGTCCATCCCGTTCGCAGTCATTCAAACGCGGCACAAGGCGGGATCAATGCCGCCCTTACAGACAGGGGAGATAAGTGGGAAGACCATGCCTTTGAAACCGTGAAGGGCAGTGATTACTTGGCTGACCAAGATGCTGTGGAAGTTCTGGCACAAGAAGCGGGGCAAGACATCATTACGCTGGAACACATGGGCGTCATTTTTAATCGCAATGAAGAAGGCCATTTGGGGACACGCCGTTTTGGTGGCCAAAAAAAAGCACGAACATTTTTCGTGTCAGACTTCACCGGCCAGGCCATGCTCCACGTCCTGTATGAACAACTGATGCAAGCCAACCTTCCCGTCTACGAGGAATGGTTTGTCACCTCCTTAGTCAAGGACGAGAAGGGCCATTGCGCCGGACTAGTGGCCTTTGAAATTCGCACAGGCAAGTTTTCGCTCTTCCGCGCCAAAACGGTCATCATGGCCTCAGGCGGCTTAGGCCGCGTCTATGAACCCAGCACCAATGCCTTGATTTGCACGGGCGATGGCATGGCCCTGGCTTACCGCGCTGGCGCACCCCTCATGGATATGGAAATGGTGCAGTACCACCCCACCACGCTCAAGGGCAAAGGGCTCCTGATCACCGAAGCGGCTAGAGGGGAAGGGGCCTATCTCTTGAATAAAGATGGCGAACGTTTTATGAAGCACTATGCGCCAACCATGTTGGAACTGGCCTCTCGCGATGTGGTGTCGAGGGCGGAGCAGATTGAGATTAATGAGGGACGAGGGATCAAGGGCTGCGTGCTCCTCGACTGCCGCCATTTGGGGCGACCATTCCTTCAAGAACGTCTGGGGCAAATTTATGCCGAAGCTCAAACGTTCGCCAATATCGACCTGGCTGAAAACCCCCTACCCATTCGGCCCGGCATGCATTATCAAATGGGCGGCATCAAAACCGATACGGAAGGGCGATGCTGGGACATGACTGGAAACTGGAAAGGGCTCCCCGGCCTCTTCGCCGCCGGAGAGACCGCTTGCGTGAGTCTTCATGGCGGGAATCGGCTTGGGGCTAATTCACTTCTGGACACCATCGTTTTTGGCCGTCGTGCGGGACACTGTGCCGCCGAGTATGCCCGCACCATTCCTTCACCATCGATTTCAGAGCATCTCATGGAAAATGACCAACAATTCGTGGCGAGCCTTTTGGCCCGTGAAGGACCGGGAGAGCGTGCCGCGAAGATTCGCCTGGAAATGGGAACAACCATGAATCGCTATGTCTCAGTGTTTCGTGAGCATGAAGGACTAGAAACGGCGCGCCAACGTATCCAAGAACTGAAAGCCCGATGGTCTGCTATCACTATTCAAGACAAGGGCCAGGTGTTCAATACGGGAATGATCGCCGTGCTCGAATTGAGCTTTATGTTAGATTGCGCGGAGGCAATCATCGAAGGTGCGCTGACACGTACAGAAAGTCGAGGGGCACATTTCCGCACCGACTACTTGGATCGTGACGACGAGGATTGGCTGAAACATATTTTACTCTACCACCAACCCGAGAAAAACCCTCATGCTGATTTTCTTCCCGTCAAAATAACGCAATGGCAACCCCAGATTCGGGTCTATTAATTATTCTCCGTCGATCTTCCTCTCTCTTGATTTTGTTATAATGAACTGAGGGCCAAACATCTACCCATACAGCATTGACTCCTCCTCAATTATGCTCACTACCCTTCGCGTCCGCCGCTTCAATCCTGAAGATCCACAACCAAAGTCATTCTTGGAAGACTATCATCTCGAATTGGATCCATCCGACTCCGTGCTTGATGGCCTTATCAAGGTACGAGAAACTCTTGATGATTCCTTGACGCTCCGATGTTCCTGCCGAGGAGCCATCTGTGGATCATGCGGCATGCGTATCAACGGTCATGCTGCTCTCGCCTGTAAGACCAAAGTTGTTTCCATAGCGGCATCAGGTGAAACGATTGAAGTGGAGCCCATGAACAATATGCCGGTGATAAAAGATTTGGTCACCGATATGGCGCCGTTTTGGGAAAAGATTCGTCAGATTCAACCCTGGCTACACCCCACAGATCCAGCACCCGTCGCCGAATTTATCGCACCACCAGAAGCCATAAGCCATTTGGAAGGAGTGATGAGTTGCATCATGTGCGGCGTCTGCGTCTCCGACTGCACGGTTTTGGAGGTTGATAACAAATTTGTCGGGCCGGCTGCACTTGCCAAAGCTTATCGGTTTGTGGCCGATCCACGCGACATCGCTACATCGATAAGATTGGAGACACTCAACCAGCCAGGCGGGATGTGGGATTGCACGCGCTGCATGGAATGTATTCAAGTCTGCCCAAAAGGCGTCGGCCCTATGGACCGAATCATGGCGTTGCGATCAATGAGCATGGCTGAAAAGTTACCAGCCACCTGTGGCTCTCGCCATGCAGAAGTCTTCACCGACATCATTAAACATAAAGGCATTCTGGACGAACCCATGTTGGCCATCAGAACCTTTGGACTCAAACATGTGGGACGTTTATTAGATATGTTTCCTATGGTCATTCAATCCCTTATCAAGGGCAAAGTCCCATTGTCCGGCCCCTTGCATCGGCCCATCTCAAGCATTCAGCATATTCAACGCCTGTTTAAACGGGTCAGAACCAAATCATGAACTACGCCTTCTTCCCAGGTTGTGTGTCAAAAGGCGCCTGTCCTGAACTCTATCAATCGGTCATGCAGGTCTATCCTAAACTGGGCATTGATTTGGAGGAAATGACCACCGCCTCCTGCACCGGCGCCGGGGTCCTCCAGGAAAAAGATGCAAAATTAGGTGATGTCCTCAATGCACGGACATTTGCACTGGCCGAGAAGCAGGGCTTACCCATCATGACCATTTGCAGCACGTGCCAAGGGGTCATGAGCCAGGCCAACCATCGGCTTATCCAAAATGCCGTCTATCTGGAAGAAATTAATGAAATGCTACAGGAGGAAGGGCTGACCTATCGCGGCACCACTGTCATCAAACATTTTCTATGGATTTTATTGGAAGATGTTGGGGAAGATCTTCTTCGAGCAAAAATCACCAAACCTTTAACCGGTCTTCGGGCTGCACCATTTTATGGCTGTTATATCCAACGGCCGACTGAGGCGTTAGGGTTTGAAGAACATCCCGATAGAGGGAAGGCATTGGAACGTATTATTGAAATACTCGGCGCAGAAGTCGTCGACTTTCCTGGCAAAACCCGATGCTGCGGGTTCCCTATTCTCACCATTAACAAAATCAATTCCTTATCCATGGTGGCCACCCATACCCAAGACGCCAAATCTCATGGCGCCGACATCATGGTCACACCCTGTCCTCTCTGCCATCTCAACCTGGACGGCATGCAATCCCAAGCGGCAAAGCAAGAACACAAGACTATCGACCTTCCCATTCTCCACCTCCCCCAACTCCTCGGCCTGGCTATGGGGATGGATCCCAAAACCCTGAGATTACAACGAAACCTCATTCCAACAGCTTCTATTCTTGGGAAAATGAAGCTTTGCCTGTAGCTTTCTGAAGATTGACAGAGACACACATTCCCACTACGCTCGAAGT
>JAQBGS010000023.1:0-3364 GCA_032128535.1 Nitrospirota bacterium | reverse complement strand
CGTGAGGGGAATCGAGAGTTGCAGGGCCGGGAGCGTGGCCGATTCCATGACCTGCTTGATGACCTGGGCGGTCTCATCGAGCGCAGATTCCTGAACTTCAAAGAGGAGTTCGTCATGCACGGTTAACAACATGGACGCCTTATCCTGTAAACCGTGTTGTTCCAATGCCTGTGGCACACGGATCATGGCACGTTTTAAAATATCGGCGGCGGTGCCTTGTAAGGGCGCATTGATGGCGGCGCGTTCGGAAAAGTTGCGTCGAGCCGGATTGGTGTCGTGGATAGCCGGGACGTGACACCGACGACCAAAGAGGGTTTGCACATACCCGTGCTCTCGGCAATATTGTTTCGTGCGTTCCATGTAGTCTTGAATCCCAGGGTATCGCTCAAAGTAGGATTTGATATAGGAGGCGGCTTCTGGTTGTTCAATCTTTAGTTGCCTGGCTAGGCCAAAGGCACTGATGCCATAAATAATACCGAAGTTAATGGCTTTGGCCTTTCGCCGAATTCCCGAATCCATGTTTTCCAACGGAATGTCGAATACTTGGCTGGCGGTCAGGGCATGGATATCTTGTCCGTCCCAAAATGCCTGCTTCAACACGGCAATATCAGCCATATGCGCTAACAGTCGTAATTCGATTTGGGAATAGTCCAAAGACATAAGCTTACAGCCAGATTCTGCCACAAACGCCCGACGAATTTTTCTCCCCTCTTCCGTTCGGATCGGAATGTTCTGGAGATTGGGATCAGTGGAGGACAATCTTCCCGTCGCCGCTGAGGCCATGGCATACGAGGTATGCACACGATTGGTCTGCGGGTTGATTTGGTGAATGAGCGCTTCGGCATAGGTACTGCGGAGTTTGTCCAAATGCCGCCACTCCAAGACTTTCTCCGGTAATTCATGCCCCTGTGCGGCCAAGGATTCTAAAACATCGACTCCGGTCGTGTAGCTCCCAGCTTTGCCTTTTTTCCCGCCTTCCAATTTAAGATCATCAAAGAGCACTTCGCCCAATTGTTTGGGCGATCCCACATTGAAAGTTTTTCCTGCCAGTCGATGAATCTCTTGTTCCAAGGTCAGGAGGCGTCGTGAAAATTCTTGGGAAACCTGTTTGAGTTGGGCCATGTCGACTTTGATGCCTTTTTGTTCCATGGCTGCCAACACGGGAATCAAGGGCCGTTCGAGTGTTTCATATGCCGTGGTTAGATGTTCCTCAAGGAGACGGGGCTTGAGAGTCTGGTGCAGGCGCAACGTAATGTCTGCGTCTTCCGCCGCGTAATCCAGGGCTTCCTCTAATGGAACGTGATCAAAGGTAATTTGCGATTTGCCCGTGCCGGTGACTTCTTTAAATTTGATGGTCGTATGTCCCAGGTACAGGTCCGCAAGGTCGTCCATACCATGGCCATGCTTCCCGCCTTCTAACACATAGGAAAGGAGCATCGTGTCATCGACTGGTGAAACTGAGAGGCCGTAGCGGGCCAAGACCACCATGTCATATTTAATATTGTGGCCGACCTTCAGAACGCTTGGGTCGGTGAGAACAGGCCGGAGGAGATCTAGCGCGGTCTGAAGCGGAATTTGCTGCGGCCTTTCTGATTCCGGCTGATCCTGTTCCAATAAGTCCATAGAAGTAGCGGTTCCAGGTGCCACATGTCCCACCGGGATATAACAGGCGTTTCCCGGTTGCAGACAGAGCGAAATGCCAACAAGTTCGGCCCGTGTCTGATCTAAGGAGGTGGTTTCTGTATCCACGGCCACCAGTCCTTGTTGAAGTGCGTTATCTGTCCAGGTTTGCAAGGCCTCCACTGTTTGAACTAATTCATAGTGCGGTTGAGAGGGTGGTTGGGGGATAGAAGGGTTCGTCTTTTCGGAAATGGTTGAGAGCGGGCGACGCGGTGCTTGTGAATTGGGTGATGCAGAAGATGGCTCTTTGGGAGACCGGCTTTGAATTCGAGCCAGAATCGTTTTGAATCCTTGCTCCATAAGGAATTTTTCCAAATGGATAAGGTCTGGTTGGCGTCGTCCCAACTGGCTCAGGGGAATAGCCAGGGGGACATCATTTCGCAGACGAACAAGTTCACGCGAAAGACGGGCCTTATCGGCATGTTCCAGGAGACTTTCGCGCCGCTTGTTCTGTTTAATTTCAGAGGCCCGAGCGAGAAGGGTATCCAAATCCCCGAATTCTTGAATCAGTTGCGCGGCGGTTTTGATCCCGATGCCAGGGACCCCTGGCACATTGTCGCTCGAATCGCCGGCTAAGGATTGCACGTCCACGACTTTTTCAGGGTAGACGCCAAATTTTTCATGAACTTGTTCCGGGCCGATCCGCTTGTTTTTGAAGGAATCAAACATCGTGACTCGATCTGAGACCAATTGCATCAGATCTTTATCCGAGGACACAATGGTGACTTCGGCTCCCTCATTGATCGCTTCCTTGGTATAAGTGGCGATGAGGTCGTCGGCTTCAAATCCGTTTAACTCGATACAGTCCAAGTTGAAGGCTTCCGTGGCTTCCCGGACCAGGGCAAATTGAGGTACTAATTCGTCTGGAGTTTCGGTGCGATTGGCTTTATATGTAGGGTCAATGTCATTGCGAAACGTTTTGCGGGCCGAATCGAAAATGATCGCGATGTGATCGGGCTGCATATCATCCAGCAACTTCATGAGCATCGTGATAAAGCCATACACCGCATTAACCGGAGTCCCATCAGGGCGTGTGAGGATTTGAATGGCGTGGAAGGCGCGAAAGATGAAGCCAGACGCGTCGACTAACACCACATGGTGAATGGGCAAGTGTGAAGGAAGGTCGATGGGAGCGGTCATAATGGAACTTTTCAGGAATACTTTAAGAGGGAAAAGATACCTGATAGAGGAGGCCGTGTCGACAAGTATTCATTCGCGTTCCTAACTATAGGAATCCGGCATGCTAGAATAGCGAATCCCCTCGTTTTTCAAAGTAGGAACCCATTGTCATGAGGAAATTTATGGTTGCCGTGGCCATTGGCTTGGTACTTCTGGCCTTGATTCTTGTCTCTCTGCCGTTTCTGCTTGATTTGAATCGGTATCGAGACCACTATGTGCCAATTCTTGAGCAAGTCCTTCATCGAAAAGTGGAAGTCCAAGACGTTCGACTGACACTTTATCCGACCTTAGGGGTTCAGTTGCGCGAGGTGGTTATTGCTGATGATCCTGCCTTCAGTTCACGCCCATTTCTGACCGTTCCTTCTGTGCAGGTGGCCGTCCAGTGGAAACCACTTCTGCAGCGGCATGTTCAGGTCGAACGTGTTGTGGTCAACACAAAATGAACAACTTGAGAAAGTGTTCACATTATATGATAAATATTTTCACACTTACCAGGCCAAGGAGC
>JAQBGS010000022.1:0-4685 GCA_032128535.1 Nitrospirota bacterium | reverse complement strand
GCAGGCGTGACCCCAGAAATTCGGGAGGCTTGCCCGATGGAGGAGGGACGCACTTTTTTGAGCTTTTCGGCGACTTCGTTTGAAAATCCTTTGATATCCTGATAATTGAAATCGTCTGGCACTCGCCGGTGTTCTAATTTTTTGAACTGCTGGATCACCTCCTCTTGCCGTTTGATATAGCCTTCATATTTCACAGCAATCTCCACCGCTTCTGTGACCTCAACATCCGTTTCCTCTTCCCCATGTAAAAAGGGATGCAGATCTTTGTAGGAGAGTTCCGGCCTTCGAAGCAGCTGCAAGAGGGATGTGCTGGTAGCTGGCCCGTCAAAGGTAATATTGGTCTGACGTTCAAGTTCAGGAATTTTGGTGTGAATGCTTCCCAATCGGTGGAGTTCTTTGTCTATTTTTCCCCATTTATGTTGGAACGCGACGAATTCTTGCAGGGAAATCAGCCCTAAGCGGTAGCCAATTTCTTTGAGCCGATAATCGGCATTGTCCTCGCGCAGGATCAACCGATATTCCGCTCTCGACGTGAACATGCGGTAGGGCTCGCGCGCATCTTTGGTAATGAGATCATCGATTAAGACCCCCATGTAGGCCTGCGAGCGATCCAAAATGAGGGGGGCTTCGTCTTTAGCTCGAAGGGCGGCATTGATCCCTGCCATCATCCCCTGTGCAGCGGCTTCTTCATACCCCGATGTGCCATTGATCTGGCCGGCGTGAAACAGCCCCTTCACGAGTTTGGTTTCTAAGGTCTCATGGAGCTGGCGGGGAGGGAAGTAATCATATTCGACGGCATAGCCCGGTCTCAGAAAGACGGCCTGCTCCAAACCAACTATGGTTTTGACAAACGCTTGTTGCACATCAATCGGCAGGCTAGTGGAAATGCCATTGGGATAATACGACCGTCCACCCAGCACTTCCGGCTCCATGAAAATTTGATGGCTGTTTTTGTCGGCAAATCGCACAACCTTATCTTCAATGGACGGACAGTAGCGCGGCCCGGTGGATTCAATCACCCCACAATACATGGGGGAACGATCCAGATTGTTTTTAATGATGTCGTGGGCCTGTTCATTCGTAAACGTAATATGACAGGCAATTTGGGGATTGGAAATATGGTGAGTTTTGAAGGAAAATGGGCGAGGCACGGGGTCTCCGGGCTGAGGCGCCATCACATCAAAATTGATGGTGTCCCGATCCAGACGAGGCGGCGTTCCTGTTTTTAACCGTCCAATCTCAAAACCAAAATCCAACATGCAATCCGACAGATGTTCGGCGGACGGTTCCCCGGCCCGGCCTCCGGGAAGATGCGTCAAGCCAATGTGCATGAGTCCTTTGAGGAAGGTTCCCGACGTGAGCACGACGGCTCGCGTGGCCATGGTGTCGCCGGTACTGGTTTTCACCCCCGTGACCGTTCCGTTGTGCGTCAAAATCCGGTCTACAGTACCTGCCACAATGGTTAAATTTTCTTGTTTCGCCAACGTCTGTTGCATATTTGTGGAATACAGTTCTTTGTCGCATTGCACTCGGGTGGCTCGAACGGCAGGGCCTTTGCGGGTATTTAATATTCTGAATTGGATGCCCGCCTTATCGGTGTTCACACCCATCTCTCCGCCAAGCGCATCAAGTTCTTTCACCAAATGTCCCTTGCCAATGCCCCCCACAGCAGGGTTGCACGGCATGGTCGCAATCTTTTTGGGATCGATGGTCAACAAGAGCACCTGACAGCCCATCCGAGCTGCCGCCAGAGCTGCCTCGCAGCCCGCATGGCCTCCACCGACAACGACGATGTCACATTCTTTCATTAAATCAGCCTATTTCTCATGTTTCATGAAGAATTGGTTAATCGCTACATGCATTTACTTGCCAATACAAAACTCTCGAAAGATCTGATCTAAAATATCTTCGTTGGTCACGATCCCCACTATTTCACCCAAGGCCTGCAAGGCCACTCGTAGTTCCAACGCCACACATTCGGCTGATTGCGTATCATCAATCGCCGCGAGGGCATTATGCAAGGCCTCGGCGGCTTGCTGAAGCAGGACTTTATGCCTTAACCGAGAGACTAACACGGAATCGCCTGCTTCGTGCCGTTTCCCTACCGCCAAAGTTTTGAGACTGCGTTTAAGCTGGTCAATCCCCTCACCCGTCACCGCCGAGGCTTGGACATAGGCCGTTTCATGCTCGTCCTGTGAGTCATTTTCCTTCACGATGCTTTTGAAATCATCTAGGGAAAACCGTGGAGGGAGATCATGTTTATTGAGAATCATCAGACGGGGTTGTTGGTTATAGCGTGTGATGAACCCCAGGTCTTGTTCGGTCAGTGGTTGGCTTTGGTCAAACGTCATAATCAGGACATCCGCTTGTTTGATGGCCTCTTCGGCTCTCGTCATGCCTTCTTGCTCTAATTCGTCGGTGGTCACTCGCAACCCTGCCGTATCGAACAGGCGAATCATGACCCCATCCACCATAACGGACTCTTCAAGGACATCACGCGTTGTGCCAGGAATTTGGGAAACGATGGCCCGATCGACATCCAGTATGGCATTCAAAAGGCTGGACTTGCCCACATTGGGTCGCCCGAGAATAACGGTTCGAATGCCTTCACGAATAATTCGGCCTTCTTGAGCCGATTCGATCAGTTTTTCAATGGCTCCGACCATCTTCCTGATTTTCTCTTTTAATTCGTTCTGTTCAATAAATTGAATATCTTCTTCACCAAAATCCATTCCGGCTTCCACATGAGCCAGAAGCTTCACCAACGCATCTCGATGCCCCTTGATGACTCCAGACAATCCGCCCTGAAGATGTTCTTGCGCTAATTTCAGACTGTGGAGGGAGTTGGCTTGAATCGTATCCAAAACCGCTTCGGCTTGCGTCAGGTCTAGGCGCCCATTGAGAAAGGCTCGTTTGGTAAATTCTCCCGGCTCGGCCATGCGGGCTCCGGCTTGCGTGAGGGCTTCGCAAATCGCCTGCACGATGAGCGGACCACCATGGCCATGCACTTCGACGACATCTTCGCCGGTGTAGGAGCGAGGCGCCCGCATGATCACGACAAGCACTTCATCTAAGACTGCGGCGGAACCTTGTTTTACCTGATTGGTCCTTGGGAAATGATCCCAAAGAAATTTTCCCAGATACAATTGATAGGGTTTAATTTCCGAAAGAGATTTTTCACATCGAAGCTGGACAATTTTTGAAGCTATAGGGAGCGCATGTGCGCCACTCACGCGTACAATTCCCACACCTCCTTCGCCAGCGGGGGTGGCTACCGCGCAAATGGTGTCGTCCAAAGCACTCATACAGGCAGACACCCTAGGTTAGGATTTTTTTGACTTACCCAATGACTGCGAGGAGGGTTTCTTTTTCCCTGACTTGTCTGGCTTTTCAGGTCCAGACGATGCGGGATCTGCCTTGGCGATTTCGGTTGTTCCTGGTTTTTTTGGTGGGAGGACATAGCGATCTGTGACAAATTGCTGCGTGATCGTCAACACATTATTGGTGACCCAATATAATACGAGCCCTGCTGGGAATGTCACAAATAAGAAAGTTAGGCCGATTGGCAAAATCAGCATCATTTTGGCCATGTTGGGATCCGCCGTTGTGGGCATAATTTTTTGTTGCACAAACATGGACACGCCCATAAGCACCGGCAACACATAAAAGGGATCCTGAATCGACAAGTCGTGAATCCATAACATAAATGGAGCCTGCCTCAAATCGATCGTCATATACAAAATATTAAATAAAGCAATGAACACCGGCATCTGGAGAAACATGGGCAGACACCCGCCGACCGGATTGACCTTATGCTCCTTGTATAACTTCATCAATTCTGTGTTGAGCGCTTGTTTGTCGTCTTTATATTTTTCTTGGAGCTTCGCGACTTTGGGTTGGATATCCTTCATCCCTTGCATGGATTTATAGCTTTTATATTGCAAGGGCACGAACAACAATTTGATGCCAAGGGTCAAGATTACAATGGCCCACCCAAAGTTGTGCGTATAGTCATTGATATATCGAAGAACCGAAAACAGTGGTTTGGCGACGGCCTTTACGGGCGCCCAACTCCCATAAATAAACCAGCCGAAATCAATCGTATCTTCCAAGCCGTTTTCAAACGATTTCAAGACATCAAACTGTTTGGGGCCCGCATATAAGCGTGCTTTATGGACTTGCCCCTCCACTCCCACTGGCAAGTTCAACCCAGCGGATACGACCATTTCGTTTTCAAGTTTTGAAACAAGGCCGGTGGCCTCTTCTGGCATGAAGACACTGATGAAATATTTATCTTGCAGAGCCAGCCATTTCACAGGACCTTCTCGACGAATGGTGGGAGCACCTGCCTCAGGCGACTCTTTGACCAATTCCTCCCCAATCATCCAGGCCGAGCCCAACAGGCCAATAAAGCCTTGGCCCCACTCCACCACCCCAAAATTCGTTCCTAACACTAAGTCCAATTCCTCTGATATTCCGCGTGTGCGGATTTCCATATCCACGACATAGGAGTCGTAATGAAACACGAGTACCTTTTGCACCCACACGTCGGATTCATCTGACCCGTAAGTGAACACCACTTTTCCGGTTGGATGCTGTTCATCCAATGCCGAAAAATCTTTTTCTATACGGTAGAGATTTTGCCGAAGGGACGTGGTCAGTTCTTCATGGCCTTCAGACTTCAG
>JAQBGS010000021.1:0-2756 GCA_032128535.1 Nitrospirota bacterium | reverse complement strand
TCTTGAATAAATTCAATTATTTTTACTCTTCACTGACTTTTTAAATTTATCAAAAGGTAGAACCATGCCCCAACAAGAAACCGCCTATTCCCTTGATCAAATCGGCTACACACTTGTGAGATTTAATAGCACCGGAATCTTTGAAACCCATAAAGATCGAATGGTCGACCCGTATGCTGAGACACGAATGCATAAAGTCCCTCAGGTGGAAGGCATTCAATATGCGCCACAGATCACTGAAAAAATTCTGCCTTGCTTAGTGTTACTGCATGATCAATGGGGCTTGACCTCTCCCATTCAAGACTTGGCCAAGGGACTGGCATGCCATGGCTATATTGTGTTGGTTCCCAACCTCTATGGCCGCCTAGGTGGAATGGTCACAGCGAATGCAGAGGTAGCAGAGGCCCTTATGGAAAAACTCAATGAGCAGCAAGCCCTCCAAGACATCAATGCTTGCTTTGAATATCTCAATGCCAACCTAACGGAGGACACACTTCTCGAACGAACGGTGCGCAATGGGCATGGTGTCGTAGGTTTTGGTATGGGCGGGACATTGGCGATTAAAACAGCGGCACATCGTCGTCGGCTGCAAGCTGCCGTCGCCATTGGGGGGACGCTCCCTGCCGGTCCAGAAACGGCGCAGGGGCTTTACTGCCCTTTGATGCTCCAACAAGCAGGACTAACCCCGCAATCCTCTATAGAAGAGCTCGACCACTTTTGCCAGACAGCCAAAGAAGCGGGGAAGACAGTCGAATTATACACCTACGCCGAAGCCTCTTCTGGATTCTGGTATCCCAATTCACCGAATTATCGGCCTTCCGATATGGAAACAGCTCTACAGAAATCATTGGATTTCATCAGCAATCTGATCAAAAGAGCTTAACCAATAAATCGTGCGTATTTCCAACTTCCGGTCGCTTCATTGCGATTGTTTGGTTTAAAAATCCTCTCCAAAAAATATCATGTCGCTCCCAATTCCGTGGAGGTGGCTCAACCTCCATTCTATTATTCTCTGCCTCTGCGTTCTTTGGGCTCCTCCACTGGTCAGCGCCCACGCCAACAGCATTGAACACCCTGAAAACATCTTAAAAGAGCATCGCCAGGAAATTCTTGAGCTTTCCTCAGATAACGAAGCCTTAACATTCAACGAAAAATTCATGCCCAAAATTCAGCAGTCGCAGCATTCTGCTACACGACAAAGCGCATCGAGGAAAAGAAAGAGCATTGATCCCATTTCCCTGGAGAAGCAAACAACAGTCACGACCTTCTGGGCGGCTCTCGCAACAATCGGAATGATTCAGGAATTTCGTGCAGCACAAAAATCGCAATTGGACGCCCCCTTCTTTTTGGGAACCACCCCATCAGTCACACAACGGGAATGGCTCCTTTCAAAACATTCACTAGAGGGGTTGAAGCATCTCCTAGAATTTCAAAAAAAGTTGTCAGTTGCACTCCCACAAGAGCCTGTCGCACTCCCTCCTGAGAATGATTATGCTCGATTCACGTATTTTCAGGACCAATCCAATTCAGCCGCTGATAATCCATCCTGGATAAACCTCTTCAATGATTTTGGGTTCAAAGGCATTGAGAACAGATTACACGAGTACTGGCAACAAAAAGAGCAACAGACCCCACAACCCATTTCTGATGCTCACAAACAGGCCTATATTCAGCAATATTTTTCATCAAAGCTGCTTCCCCTATTTCAAAACTATCTCCTGACTCAAGCGGTACAGGTTGAGGCTCAGGCCTATGCGGTCGCGTGGGAGTCCTGGAATCGCATACAACAATGGCACCAACAAGAACAGTCCGATCACGCCATGATGAGACTCTGTGGCACTTGGAAATGGCTCATCCATAACCACCAAAATCATGGCGATCATAAAACCACGATGACGTTTATTTCACCAGGACAAGACACGCCCCCACAAGTACAACCCACCACCATAATCATTCACGGGGATGCGGTCTATCTCAGATGGACCTTTTCACAAGGCTATCAAGAAGATAGTCTGCTGCTCAGCAATCATGGCACACGTCTCGAAGGAACATTTATGAACTCCTTAGGACCCTATGGCAGCATTTCCGGCCAACGACTCTCGCCGTGCCAAAACGAGTAGCCCCTAAAAGCCCACTTGGGTATTCTGAATTTCCCTCCACAGCCAAAAATGATGATCGCACCCATAACACTCGACTGAAGCAGCCCGTTACCCAGTGAGCACGTAAAAATATGAAAGCTAAAGAAAAGACGAAATCTTCAGAATAGTGTAGGTAGGGGAAACATCTCCATGAAGTGACTCTTCACAGAGTGATGGGTTCACAGATCGCTTAGGCCCAAAAACCGATTCTCGTCATCAGAACAATCGCGAGAGAAGAAAGCTATGGAGAGCAAGGCTGGACGAAAAATTTATCCACTTAGAAAGGGTTCAGGGCGAGTTGGGCTCAGGCAAAAACGCGACATCAGTGGCCAACGTGATTTTCTCCAACACCTCTGTTACTTCAACGACTCGCTCATTTTCACTTCGCGAGGAAGGAATGGTCTGACGTTCAATATATTTCAAGAGACCCACTCCACGAGCAAACCAAACCGTCATGGTATCGCTTCCCTGAATGGTTTTCCCACTTTCCGATAAATGCACCTGCATCGTCATTTTGGCTTCCAAACGAATCGCGTGAGGATACGTCCCGGCAGGAACGCTCACCGTCTCCTGCACTTGGGCAGACGAAATGGCCACGATATCCACTTTTTCGGCTTC
>JAQBGS010000020.1:0-3201 GCA_032128535.1 Nitrospirota bacterium | reverse complement strand
GTGTCTAACACTCAAGGCGAACCGCTTGAGTAAATGCTCGAATTTTTTCGTGATCTTTTTCCCCTGGACTGCCTTCCACGCCGCTGCTTACATCCACTCCATACGGCTGAACCTGTCGAACGGCCTCGTGGACGTTGTTGGGTGTTAAACCTCCAGCTAGAAAAATTGGGGCGGCTTTGGCCACTTCCCGGGCTAAAGACCAATCTACGGTTTGCCCAGTTCCTCCATAGGCTTCAGACGAGAAGGCATCGACCACAAACCCCCTGACTCCCATCCGGCCTTTATATTCGGCTAGAGCCAGCAAGCTGCCGCGATCACGAAGACGAAGTGCCCGTAACACCGGGCGTCCAAGGGTTTTCACAAAAGGCGGGGCTCTCATCACCGTGCAGCTGGGCGAAGGCCAGTCCGCATTCATTGTAAATATTTCTGATGGTCTCTTGGTCGTGATTGACAAAGACTCCAACGGGAAGAACAAATGGCGGAAGTTGCGCAATGATGCGTTTGGCGACAGCGGGTTCAATGCAGCGGGGGCTTTTGTCATAGAAAACGAAGCCCAAGGCATCGGCTCCCGCTTCAACTGCCACCAGGGCATCTTGCACATTCGTGATTCCACATATTTTTATTTTAATGGGCATGAGTGACGACTCGTCTGAATGACGTGAAAAAACGTTTAGGATAGACCCCTTACACCCAACGAGTCCCAGCGGGTTCTTCAGTAGAAGTGATTGCTGTAGGGAGTAATTCTCTAATTTTTTCTTCAATGGAGTTGGCCCGAAGGAGCGATTCGCCAATCAGCATCGCCCGAGCGCCTGCTTCAAAAATTCTCACCACATCGTCACGCTTATGAATGCCGCTTTCGCTGACAATCAGCTTGTCGGAGGGAATTCGTTTCGCTAAACGTTCGGTCACACCCAGATCGGTGGAAAAGGTTTTGAGATCGCGATTGTTAATGCCGATGAGCTTGGCTTTGGGGATTCGTTCAAGGACGGTATCGAGTTCTTGTTCGTTGTGAGTTTCGATTAAGACATCGAGGTGCAGTTCTGTGGCAAGGACAAAAAAATCTTCCAATTGGATACGATCTAAACCGGCCACAATCAATAACACGCAATCGGCCCCATAGGCCCGGGCTTCATAAAACTGAATGTCACCCACCATGAATTCTTTATTGAGTGTGGGCAGGGCCACGGTTTCTTTGACGGAGGCTAGGAAATCCAAGCTGCCTTGAAAGAATTCCTGATCAGTGAGCACGGAAAGCGCGTGAGCACCAGCAGCACGATATTGTTTGGCAATGTTTACTGGGTCAAAACCATCTTTGAATTCCGGACGCATGAGGCCCTGACTCGGCGAGGCTTTTTTCACCTCCGCAATCAATGCTGGGGCTGTTGCTGAATGTTGGCCTTCAAGCGCATGAATGAACCCTAACGGCGCACGTTGGTCGGTGATCCGAGTTTTCATGGTCGACAGATAGCCCCGATTTTGTTTTCGGCGCAATTCTGACTTTTTGTGATCTAAAATTCGTTCGAGAATCATGTGGCAAGGGCTTTGGTATACGAAATAAGTTGTTCCAATTTTTCAAAAGGCGCGCCGCTATCCAAAACTCGGCCGGCCTCCTCAAATGCAGTTTTCAACGAGGTGGCTTTGTTGCAGGCCACCAACGCCGGGGCGGCATTCATTAAGATAATGTCGCGTTTAGGCCCGCGGCTACCGCGTAAAATGTCGAGAATGATTTTCGCATTGTCTTGCGGGGTTCCCCCCAACAGTTCTTTTGGCGATACAGGTTTGAGCCCAAAATCTTCTGGCCGTACCACATAGCTCGCTACTCGTCCTTTTTTGCCTTCGGCAATCGTGGTTGGACCCGACAGGGAAATTTCGTCTAACCCATCCATTCCATGCAACACAAAACAATGCTGTGTTCCTAATCTCATGAGCACTTGTGCTAACTTTTCGGTGAGCTTGGCATCATAGACGCCCAAGACTTGAATGGTGGCACCTGCGGGATTCGACAATGGACCCAAAATATTCATCAAGGTTCGAATGCCCATTTCGGCGCGAGGTTTGGCGCAATATTTCATGGCCCCATGGTAGAGCGGGGCGAACAAAAACCCTATGCCCACTTCGTTAATACAGTCCCCAACTTTTTGTGGAGGGAGATCAATATTCACGCCAAGGGCTGCTAGGACATCGGCACTTCCTGATCGCGAGGAAACCGACCGATTACCATGCTTGGCCACCGTGATCCCTGCGCCTGCAACCACCAAGGCTGCGGCAGTGGAAATATTAAAGGTTTGGCTTCCATCGCCGCCTGTTCCGCAGGTATCGACCACTTGAGGGTCGGAGATGGGAACACGAATGGCGAGATCCCGCATGGCTCGTACCGATCCGGTAATTTCTTCGATCGTTTCGCCCTTCATGCGTAATCCCATTAAATAGGCGGCAATCTGAGCTTCTGTGGCGTTCCCATGCATGATTTCACCCATGGCCTCTTCCGCTTCCTTTTCCGTCAAATCTATTCGGTCGGGAAGTTTGGCGAGTATGTCTTTTAATCCACTCATGAATGTCTTGTCCTTGTTGGCGAATGTGTAGGGGGTAATTTATGCGGTCTTGGAAGAGGGTGCGGAAAGAGCCAAAAAATTCTTCAGGAGATCCATCCCGGCAGTGGTCAGAATGGATTCGGGATGAAACTGCACACCTTCCGCCCCCGTTGGGGTATGGCGAATCCCCATAATTTCGCCTTCGACGGTCTCCGCCGATATTTCAAAGTCTGTGGGCAACGTTTCCCGCTTCACGATTAAGGAGTGATACCGTGTGGCTTCAAAGGGATTCGGCAACCCTTGGAAAATGGTTTTGCCGTCATGATGCACCATGGACGTTTTGCCATGCATGAGCCGATCAGCATGCACAATTTGTCCTCCGAATGCATACGCTAATGACTGATGACCGAGACAGACTCCAAACAACGGAAGCTTTCCCGCAAAACGTTTAATGGCCTCGACAGAAATTCCTGCTTCTTTTGGGGTACAGGGACCAGGAGAAATCAGAAGTTGATCCGGTGCCAATCGTTCAATATCTTCATTGGTGAGCTTGTCATTTCGAATAACCTGAACTTCAGCCCCTAGTTCCCCCAAATATTGCACGAGGTTATAGGTAAAGGAATCGTAATTGTCGATGACTAAAATCATTGCAGGAAGTAAGTAGTAAAAA
>JAQBGS010000019.1:0-10577 GCA_032128535.1 Nitrospirota bacterium | reverse complement strand
TGATGTGGTGGCCATCAACAGTGGCCGGTTTGGGTATTATCCGCCCTTCAATTTGAGCGTTCTGCTGAATGATGGGAAGGGGCATGTACAGGAACCGGTCATGTATGAACAGGACCGAGGGAAAGACCTGTTTCCCACTGGAATTTTCGTAGGGGATCTCACCGGTGATGAGGTCGTCGATTTGGCCGTGACCTGGAGTCAACCAAGTTGGAGTTCGGCAAATGGACTCGTCTCAATTTTGAAAAATACGGGTGACGGAACCTTCCAACGATTGAAGGATATCAATCCTGGGTTTACCTTGAGTGCGATTCATGGAGCCGATATTGATAAGAACGGACTCGTGGATTTGGCCGTCACCAGTCTCTATGCTGATACGGTTCGTATTCTTCTCCAACAACAGCCCGGTGAATTTCGCATGCTCGACCCCATGAAAGTGGGATTTGCCCCGGTAGGGGTGGAGATTCAGGATATGAATCAAGATGATAAATTGGATCTCGTCGTGGTGAATCGCGATTCCAATAGTCTATCTCTCTTTGTCGGGGATGGGACAGGCGCGTTTACGACCGTTGGCCATTATGGTGTGGGGGCCACACCGGCGGCTGTGGTGGTGCATGATTTCGATCAAGATTCCCGTCCGGATCTCGCCACGGCCAGCACCAATGTCGATGGAGTCTCGGTGCTTTTGAGCGCTGGAGGGGCCATTCCGTTGCCCAGTATAAACACCGATGCATTGGTGTTTGAACAAGATCTACCTTCTACTTCATCGGCTCGACCATCCCCGCAGCCAGTACGGTTTTCTAATATCGGCATTGGTCTCCTTCGGATAGACCACATTGAGATCTCGGGTACCGGAGCTGACGCATTTGCTATGATCGACAATACGTGTCAGGGCATCACGCTACACACGGGAGAATCGTGTTCCATGCAGGTGGCGTTTACCAGTCAGCATTCTGGCACTCACCACGCCACGCTCACGATTCAAGATAATGCGAGTGGCAGCCCGCGCCATGTGGCGTTAAAAGGCGTCGTCAAAGGGTAATGTTTTACCGAAAGTCGTTTTTCCTCTCTTCAATCCTGCCTGAATAATATTGTATCCTCCTGGCCAGTTCGTTATTCCAGGAACCTATGGAAAATAGCGATGGCGATGCCTGAACACAATCAATACGGATACTGGATTGGCATTGATATCGGCGGCACGTTCACCGACTTTGTGGTGTATTCCTCCAGGGATCAATCCCTTCAACGCCTGAAGATTCTTTCGACCCCATCGGATCCTGCCGACGCCCTCCTGCAAGGATTGACGAAATTTTCCCAATCTGCCAGTCGTCACATTGTGCATGGTTCGACCGTGGCCACGAATGCCATCTTGGAGCGCAAAGGTGCTCGCACGGCGTTAATCACGACGAAAGGTTTTCGAGATGTGTTGTTGATCGGTCGCCAGGACCGTCCGGAATTATACGATCTCTTCCCGTGTATTCCTCCGCCGTTGGTCCCGCGTGAATGGTCGTTTGAGATCACGGAGCGGGTAGATTATGAAGGGAACATCGTCACGCCTCTTCAGGAAATCGAACTCGACGCAATCATCAAAGAATTAAAAAACCAGCAGATCCAATCGGTGGCCGTCTCGTTTCTCTTTTCCTTTGTGAACCCTGCACATGAGCAATGGGTGACGCAACGGTTGCGTGGTGAAGGGTTGTTTGTGACGGCCTCTTCCGAAATCTTGTCGGAGTTTCGCGAATACGAACGAACGAGCACCACGGTCGTAAATGCCTATGTCTCCCCGGTCTTAGACACCTATCTCGGTCGGCTCGAACGAGAGATGACACCCACCGAATTTCATGTTTTGCAATCCAACGGAGGACGTCTCTCCGTTGCACAAGCGCGTGGGCATGGGGTGCGGTCCATTCTTTCGGGGCCTGCGGGTGGGGTCGTGGGTGCGCGGTATTTGGCTGGGTTAGCGGGCTTCAATCGCATTCTGACCTTTGATATGGGTGGGACTTCCACGGATGTGTCGTTGGTCCATGACGAGATTCACGTCACATCCGAGGCCGAAATCGGGGGTTGTCCTATTCGCGTACCGGTGATTGATATTCATACGGTGGGTTCGGGCGGCGGCTCGCTGGCGACAATTGATGCGGGCGGGAATCTTCGTGTGGGACCGCAAAGTGCGGGTGCCGACCCTGGGCCGGTGTGCTATGGGCGGGGAGGCCGTATTCCGACGGTGACCGATGCCCATGTGATTTTGGGTCGATTGCCAACGGATGGATTTCTCGGTGGACAAATGACGCTGGAAATCGAAACGGTACAACAGGCGTTCGATGAATTCAGTGGCCAGGTTGCTCTCTCATCTCCCCCTGGATTGGATGGCCGACAACGCCTCGCGTTAGGCATGATTCAAATTGCCAATGCTCATATGGAGCGTGCACTTCGGGTGATCTCCGTGGAACGGGGGGAAGACCCACGGGAGACGGTGTTGGTGTCTTTTGGAGGGGCTGGAGGGCTGCATGCCTGTGATTTGGCCAGATCTTTAGGGATCCCCCATGTCTTGATTTCGCCTATGGCAGCCACGTTGTCGGCCTTAGGCATGTTAGCGGCGGATGTGCAATTGGATTATGTGCACACCGTCATGTTGCAGAATGAGACTTCTTTTGAGCGGCTTGAATCGCATACCACAGCCATGGTTCACCAGGGGGAAGATGATTTGCGTCGGGAAGGAATTACTCCTAAACAAGCCGTCATCACACGAACGGTCGATGTCCGATATGTGGGACAATCCTTTGACTTACAGCTACCGCTGAATCCCCAATTCCGCCAAGAGTTTGATCGAGTTCATCAGGAAGCCTATGGCTATTGTCAGCCAGGCGCTCCCATTGAGATTGTGAACGTACGGGTTCGTGCCATTGGCCGAGTCATCCCTCCGCCCATTCTCCGTCAACCGTTAGGATCGGCGGACCCATCCTCAGCCAAATGGGAGGAGCGCATGGTTGTGTTGAGCCAAGGCATTCACAGGGTTCCGCATTTTTGGGGAAATCGCTTGCTTCCAGGTAATCAGGTGCTCGGACCGGCCATTCTGGTCTTGGACGACACGACAGTGTATCTAGGGCCTGATGACCAGGCAACGATCGATGCCTATTCGAATATGATTATTGATATTGGAGCGACCGATGGATGATCCCATTCGCACAGAAATCATGAAGCACCGGCTGGTGTCCGTGGCGGAAGAAATGGGCGCCCGACTGCAGAGGGCTGCGTTCTCGCCGAATATTAAAGAGCGATGCGATTTTTCGTGTGCGGTCTTTGATGCTTCAGGAAACCTGGTCGCGCAAGCCGCCCATATACCCGTGCATCTGGGAGCCATGCCGCTTTCCGTGCAAGCCTGTCTTGACACGTTGACCTTTGCGCCTGGGGGATGTGGCGATGGTGAATGATCCTTATCGCGGCGGCACCCATCTGCCGGATATCACCCTGGTCTCCCCCGTTTTTGTCGAAGAGAAATCTGAGTTCGCTCTTGTCGGTTTTGTGGCCAATCGTGCGCACCATGCTGATATTGGTGGAATGTCGGCTGGGTCGATGCCGCTCTCGCAGGAAATCTTTCAGGAGGGATTGATCATTCCGCCGGTGAGATTGATGGTGGGTGGAAAGAAAAATGAAGATGTGTGGCGCTTGCTCATGGCCAATGTTCGCACACCGGAGGAACGATCAGGAGACCTGCAGGCTCAATTGGCAGCCAATCACATCGGCATTGAGAGGATGCAGGGGTTGGCAAAACGGTTTGGTGTCCAAACGCTTCTGGAAGATATGGACGCCCTCCTCCGATATAGTGAACGCATGACCCGTCAATTGATTGGCCAGTTGCCTATGGGCTGCTATCGCTTTGAAGATGCGTTGGATAACGATGGTTTTTCAGAAGAGCCTGCTTTCATTCGTGTCGCGATCACGATTGAAGGGGAGCAAGCCATAGTGGATTTTTCGGGAACCGACGTACAACGGCCCGGCAGTATCAATGCGGTCTATCCGGTTACCTTGTCGGCCGTCGCCTATGTCTTTCGGTGTGTCTTGGGATTAGACATTCCAGCCAATAGCGGATGCTTGCGATCGATTCACATCATCGCGCCGGTAGGGACCTTGGTGAATTCCCGGCGCCCTGCGGCGGTGGCCGCCGGTAATGTCGAAACTTCGCAAAGGATAGTCGATGTCTTGCTGGGCGCATTGGCCCAAGCTTGTCCTGAGCGAATACCCGCAGCCAGCCAAGGCACGATGAACAATCTCACTATCGGTGGATGGGATGAACGTCATGCTCGCCCGTTTGCCTATTACGAAACGATTGGTGGCGGCATGGGTGCAGGCCCTCATTCGGATGGAGTCAGCGGCCGCCACTCGCACATGACCAACACGCTCAACACGCCCGTCGAAGCCTTGGAATATGCCTATCCTTTTCGAATTATGCGTTATGCCTTGCGAGAGGGATCAGGGGGCAATGGGCAGCATCAAGGAGGGGATGGCCTCGTGAGGGAATATGAATTCTTGCAACCCGCTGAGATCACCCTCTTGTCCGATCGTCGGGTCAGGAAACCGTATGGTCTAGAAGGAGGAGGTTCAGGAAATCCAGGCCGCAACCGCATAAAGAAAAACGGGATGGAAAAAGACGTTTCTGGGAAATGTTCGTTTGCAGTGGAAGCTGGAGATTCCCTTATCATCGAAACCCCCGGCGGCGGCGGATATGGATCAATTTAAAATTGCCCGAGGTCAGTCTGCCTCGCCTAAATTCCCCCATCGATTTAGATAGTCGATTGTGCCACTTTCATTGAATGAATTTCGAAAAAAAATGAGGAAACGTTCGTTTGTATCGATGGAATTTCCTGGCAAGACTCCTTAATATGCTCACCGATATTTCGGATGGAGTTTTTGGCTAGGATACTCTGCCTATTTTTCCAGAACTTTTGCCATAACTAAACAATAATAGAGAGGGGGAAGCGGAGCGGTGAGGTATCGTAAAATGGGGGATTGTCTGTGGGGGCAGTCAGTGCCGCAGTGGAAGTGGTGGAAAATGAAGTAGCACCTTCACTGTTATTTACTGGTGAACGCGGAGAAGTACTCCTTGTTCGTGCAACGAGAGAAAAAGTCTGTATAATACGGATCTGATATGGCTAAACCGCGACATTTATCTAAAGCTCCAATCACCGAAGCTCTCATAAACGTTCAAGTGATGCTTCCAACCCATACACGGACGATTGAGCATCTCGCGACCTTGGATGCAAAGCTTCTAGACCAGTACCCAGACAAGAAGACGATCGAGGAATTCCAATACAAATTTGAAGGCAAACCCCCGCACACTGGGCAGACAAGCTCAAAGCAACTTGGTTTTAAATATACGAACGGGGATAACACCCAAGTCATTCAAGCAACAATTTCCGGGCTCACATTCAGTCGGCTCCCTCCCTATGAAGACTGGCCAAAGCTCCGAGCGGAAGCGTGGAGAGTGTGGAAAATCTATGCAGACCTTGTTCAGCCTGAAAGCATCACCAGAGTGGCGGCGAGATATATTAACAAGCTAGAATTTCCAGGCTCACACATAGACTTTGATCACTATCTCAATTACGTGCCTATTGTACCGAAGGCACTGCCCCAAATGTATGCCGGGTTTTTCTCCCGCATAGTTGTCCCTGACACGAAATGCCAATGTATGGCTATTATCACACAAATGTACCAAGCAGGGCAGGACCCATCTGCAGTTTCCGTAATCCTAGATATCGATGTATTCAGAGAAAAACTCTTTGCAAACGAGCAGGAAGCATGGGCGACAATTGACCAGTTACGGGACTTCAAAAATCTGGTATTCTTTGACAGTATCACTGAGAAAAGCGCGGAGTTGTACCAATGAGTCAAGCAACTGCATATCCACATCCCGTGTATGACCTTTTTAGCTCTTCGAGTAGAAGTAGCCAGATAGATATCAATGAGAGTGTTGAAAAGGAAGCACGTCGTTGGGAGCATCTTGCCTCTGAGCAGAAGAGACTTGAAAAGATTGATGCAATTGTAACGTTGCCGCAGCAGTATAGAGAAAAGAACTGGGATGGCCTCGAGGCCGCACCCATTCCTGAATCTGCCTTTCAAGAGGCCCGGACTTTTCTGCGAAAGCTTCCTCCCTCCGTTCCAATGCCGGAAGTCATTGCGGAGCCTGACGGCTACCTCGGTCTTGAGTGGTACATCAATAAATGGCTTTTGTACGTCGTTAGTTTCAATGGTTCCGGTGTGCTCTCCTGTTCTGGGCTCATTGGGTCTGAACGGATCTACGGTCCACGGTACATGGATGAGGGTATTCCTGCCGAGATTCTCCGTAACATTGCCAGAGTTCTACAATAGCCGATATGCCAGTCCGAGACATCCATCCTTCAGACTGGGTCGCCAGATACCTCCTAGAGGGAGAAATTAGAAATAGTGATAGAACGATACGGCATCAAGCATTCATGCCGCCAC
Organism: Nitrospirota bacterium; assembly: GCA_032128535.1. Classification (GTDB taxonomy): domain Bacteria; phylum Nitrospirota; class Nitrospiria; order Nitrospirales; family UBA8639; genus Nitrospira_E. The sequence continues at coordinate 4,100 of JAQBGS010000019.1, read as the reverse complement.
CAAGCCTAAAACATTCTGTTTTCAGAATTTACGATCTCTCGGACGAGGATATTTGGTTGCTGGCTGTCGACAAGGTAGAACCTGCCAGAGGGAAAGTAATTGGGCGCGGTGACCTTCGTGTTTCAGGAATTATCGAAAACAGCTTGCGAGTAGAGCCAGATAAGGATTCTGAGTCAAGGCATGCGGACATGGTCGGATGGCCAAATGACAGAAATCATCGAGCTACGATAGCAAAGGTGCTCGCCGCTATCGCCAGCCCAGCCAAAATTCGAGAGCTCTCCACTGGGTAAATCTACCTTACATAATTTCAGACTCCCCCGATCCTAGATACAGCAATATCTCAATCTCATTTCCCGTTGGACATGACGGTCGCTTCGCCACCCAAGTATCTGTGGTGCAATCTCCTCCGACAACCGCACAACCCACTCCCGTTATGCCTGAGGGTCACTCGTTCCATCTCAGTAACCCGGAGACGGAGGATTTGAAAGACCCTAAAGAGGCTTTGCCAGATTGTTACGTCGTAATATTCTCCTTCTCTTTTACCATCTATTATGGATACGATTTGCGATTAATCCTTGTCATGGTTGAAATTCAATACTAATTTCAATGAATCAGTATTCTCACATTAAGGTCTCTAAGTGGCTCGAAGTTTTGGCGGTGATGATGACTGGCATCCTGCATCTGGTATTCCAGAGTCTTGGGGCTAAGGGGTTGTTTATTGCGCTGGCGAGCATCAGTTGGATTGGGTATATCGGATGGCGGGTGGGACAGGATTCAAGTTTATGGGCGAAGTGGGGGTTTCACACGAAGAATCTTTCATCTGCCTTTGTTTGGCCAACCGTGATATTTATGGTGGGGGTGAGCCTGATGGCTTGGTATGGATGGGCGAACGGTCGTACCCTTTGGCAAGGCCACGTTCTTTTTTTACTGCTGCTCTATCCTCTCTGGGGAATCCTTCAGCAATTTCTTGTCCAAGCGCTCGGTGTGGCCAACCTCATGACCTTGTTCCCCAAACAAGGGGGGATGGTGGCTCTGCCCGTCGGCGTTCTTCTGTTTTCTCTGATTCATTATCCGGATGGGTTGTTGATCGTGGCGACCGGCGTCATGGCCTGTTTCTTTATTCCCTGCTATCTCCGTGATCGAAATCTTTGGCCATTGGGCTTGTATCATGGGTGGCTCGGAACCTTCTTTTATCTGTGGGTACTGGGCAAAGACCCCTGGATAGACGTTTTCTGAAAATAGGCGTCATCCTTCCCCCTACTTGACCGCATGGGGAAGGGCAGAGTAGAAAAATAACGAAACAGGGAATGTTGAAAACAAATGGCCCACCTTTTAGGATGGGACAGGCAAGGCGGCGTTCTCGCCACATTGCCGTGCTCACGTACTGGGAGTACGCTCTGCTTCGCCAACAAGGGTCGCGTCCTACGGGACGCGGCGAGCCTACTGCGGCCTTGTTGGACGGACTTTTTTGATCATTCCCTTCATTTGCTGATGTCGGTTTCGTCTGGGGCATCTATGGGCTATTGATAAGAAATATTTAACAGGTCAAAATATTATTTGTTTGAAAAGGGAGATGTGTCGATATGGAAAATAATCCTCTGGTGATTTCTGATCAAGAACGATTAGCACTGCTGTATGAACGATTCCGGGATGTGTGTTTGGTTGAGAAGGAAGTGTGGACGGAAATTTATATGCCCCGGCAAGTTGAGAAGGGCATGGTGCTCACCAATCAACATGAGTGTTTTGAGGTGCTGATTGATGACCCCGAAATCGAAGAGGCCTTGGATGCCAATATTCCATTAGGGGCCAAGGCGTTAGGTGCAGCTATTGCGGAATATAAAGATCACATTTCGTTTCGGAAGAAGTAATAGACGTTTTTAAGAATCTTTTCTGTAGGGTCAGTGCATCTCCTTAAATATAAGGCGCGATTCTTCATTTCAGGTTGTACGCCTTACGCTTCACCCTTCACGTCTTTTTTCCCTTGTTTAGGTCGCGGTTAATACCAGAAAAGAGCTCGGAGGGGTTTGTCGTGGATGGGCTTGCGAATGTTGAAAGGCGGGGAATTCTCTAGGCCTATGGGTTGAGTTTGATGTAAAACTGAAATTGACATAATGTTGAGCCCATACACCGGATCACTAGTGTCCGGTTAAATATCAAATAGATTCAATTGGTTACGAAACAGTTCATCTTCACTCCTGTTATTTCCGTCGAGAAAGCCCTTATTTAAAGGGATTTTCTCAAATAGCGTCACCGAGAAAATCTGGAGCAAAGTGTAGAGTGAGGCATTGAGGTTGAACCGTTTCTTGACGATGGCCACGAGGACGTAGACCGAGACCGCGGTCCAGATCTGCACTTTCACGGCATTCTCTGAGATGCCATAGAACTGTTTGATCCGCAAATGCTGTTTAATCCATTTGAAAAACAACTCGACCTGCCACCGCGCTTTGTACAGGGCGCAGATGGTGGCGGCGGGCGGACCAAAGAGGTTGGTCAGGAAAATAAGTGTCTTGCCAGACTCGAGATCTTTGAACCGAATCCGGCGCAGATGAATGGGATACTTCGGTTGTGTGTAGAACCCGGCTAGCATGATGGTCTGATCACACATCATCCCGTGCTCGCGATCGCTGGGGGCCGAATAGATGCGGCGAAAATTGGTATTCGACTTGAGGCGGGTGACAAAGAAGGCCCCGGCCTGATGAAGCGTGAATAGCCGTTCGAAATCCAGGTACCCGCGGTCCATGACGTAAATGGCTCCCGGCTCTGGAAGCAGCAGGTCGAGGGCATGGACATCGTGCAGTTTCCCGTCGGAAATATGGATAAAACTGGGAATGGCCCCACGAAGATCCAACAACGTATGCAGTTTGACCGCCGCTTTGGTGCGACGAAACGAGGCCCAGGGAAACAGTGTGAGACACAAGTCGATTGTCGTGGCGTCGAGGGCATACACCGTGTTTGACAAGTCCAGGCCCAGGTCTTCTGTCTTGTAGAGGGTGCGGGCTTGCGTGATCAGGCGCTGGGCGAATGCGGCGTAGATCCGCCAGTCTCTGCGCTCGTTGGCATCGGCCAGGGTGGCACGTTTGACCGGCGTGCGAAGACCCATGTGGTACAGTTTGGCGGCTTGCGCCGACAGACAGACCTCGATATCGCGAAGGCTTTCGCGATAGGTCAACTGGGCAAAGGCCAAGATACAAAAGTGTTCGGTGCAAGGCAGCGTCCGAACACGGCAATCGCCATCGTAGCGAGTGACGATTCGAGCAAAGGTGGTCCATGGCAGACAATCCATCAACTGGGCAAACAAGGTCTGGCCGACGTACATGGTGCATCCTCCCAAAATTACCTAGGGGGAGCATGCGTAAATGGAGTTCTGCGTTCAAGTCGACACCGCCTTCATTTGCTAGAAAGGTAAAATGATTCAAGTACTTACACTGCAACGCGGCGAAGTTAACCGAACACTAGTGACACCGGATGTTGATGAAGAATTCATGCAGACATTTCATTTGAATCAGATAATGATCGTTTTGAGTCTGCTGCTGCTGGGTTGTGCGAAGATGATGCCACCGGAATTTCAAGAGATTCATCCCAGATCCATTACCCCCTCACTCCCACAGCAAATTGAAGATTTGGCCGGAGCCTGGGAATACAAAGATGCGGCCGGAGAGGGAATCATCACGCTGAATACTGAGGGAAATGGAGCCTATGGGTGGGAAGAGGGACAGTTCGAAACGCGCTCTTTAGAAAACCGAACGTGGACTGGTGTGTGGACTCAAGAGGGGAATGATCGGGAAGGGGGTTTCAAGTTGATGTTTTCTGACGATTCCTCTTCTGCCCAAGGTGAGTGGTGGTACACTCGAATCGGAAAAGACAACGATCCCCTCCAACCTGGCGGAACGTTCAGTATGAGTCGATCTTCTGCTATCCAAATTGCGCAATGACAGAACCCAAGTCTTTCTTGGAGTTTTCGTGAATCCTACTTACTTAATGCATGACGGGATTTTGAGCTGGCGGGGTGGGGAGAGCTGGCGGAACGATTTTATTCCCACTATTCGTCGGGACGGGCTCGGTGAGCCCGGCTTCGAGAGCCTCTCCAATCGTTTCCACAA
>JAQBGS010000018.1:0-3619 GCA_032128535.1 Nitrospirota bacterium | reverse complement strand
ATTTTACTAGGCTAACACGGTGTCCAACACTAACACAGGACCACTCAGTCCTGGCTGCAAGGAAGGCCCTTTTCCTAAAGCCAATAACGCCCCGTCTTTGCTTTTCACACGAACTCGCACCCCTTCTCCAAGAGTCGTGGTGCTAGGTTTTTCACAAGCCCATTCTACCCGATTCCAAGGGATGGCGTTTCCATGGAGCACCTTCCGCGCATCGTCCTCAGTGACTTCTACCGCTGGGAACTGCTCCAAGACGCGATCCAAACTCCACCATGATCCTTCCAATTGTGAAGATTCAACCCCTTTTGTCAGGGATTCCATATTCACCGCGTGATCCAGGTGCAAGGGCCCAACCCGTCGGCGTTGCAGCCATTTCAAATGACCACCGACACCTAAGCGATCTCCAATATCCGCACACAGCGTTCGCACATAGGTCCCCTTGGAGCAGGCTACCTGAAAACTGACTTCAGGTATCGCCACTCGTTGGATTTCCAACTCATGAATCACCACGGTTTTGGCCTGACGTTCAACAGTTTGCCCTTTTCGGGCTTTTTTATACAAGGGCTGTCCATCGACTTTCACGGCGGAATACATCGGGGGCACTTGTTGAATGGTGCCCTGAAATCCGAGGAATACCGATCGAACATTCTCTTCAGATAGGGATTCGTAAGAGGCTTCTTCCAGCACGGTCCCCCACGCATCCTGCGTATCGGTCTTTTGCCCTAATTGAAGGACTGCGGCATATTCTTTATCCCAATCCAGGAGGTATTGCGCAATTTTTGTCCCTTTTCCAATTAATACCGGCAACACCCCGGTCGCATGAGGATCCAAGGTCCCCGCATGGCCAACCTTTTGAATACCTAATACGGTTCGAACCCGTTGCACCACATCATGGGAGGTCCACCCATCAGGTTTATTGACAATTAAGACCCCGTGCAGCCCACGTAGCACAAGGGAATTCCCAACATCAGAATGGTCCATACAAGGAGAAAGAAGCGTCATGAATAGGCGGTCCGGATACTATATCGCGGAAACAGAGGATTCGTCAGGAGTGCCTTCATCCTCATGAGGAAGGGAGTCCAGAATTTTCTCAATCCGATGACCATATTCAGCACTCGTATCACGATAAAACACAATTTCGGGGGTATAGCGAAGATTCAGCCGTCGCCCCACTTCCTTCCGAATAAACCCCACCGCACTTTTCAGACCTGGGGCTGTTTGTTGGTCAAAATTCTCTTGGTCCAACGTTGTCACATAAATACGGGCAATCTTGAGGTCTGCCGTCATCTTGACATCGGTGACGGTGACAAAATGAACCCGTGGGTCTTTTATTTTTCTGGAAAGAATCTCCGCAACTTCTATCCGAATTTGATCTGCCACCCGTGTGGCCCGACTGATGGTTGACTTTGGCATGGCGTTAATCGTTGCAAGGTCTTATAACAATTCGATCTGAGATCGTACGAGTTCGAGTGACGGATTGGCCCGGATGTCATTCAGAACGTGATCTAACGTCTGGTTAACCCGTGCCGTTTCATTCGCAACCGTCGCAATTCCCACTATCGCCTTTTGCCAGAGATGGCTTTCATCTATTTCAGCAACGGAAATATTAAATCGATTCTGAAGTCTGGTCTTCAAACTGACAAGGATTTTTCGTTTATTTTTAAGCGATTGCGCCTCAGGGAAATGTAATTCCACCGTACACAACCCAACAATCATCCCCATGCCGTCTGTCCTGGGTTCGCATCCGTTTTATAATTTGGTTGCCGATTCCTCCAATACGTAGGCCTCTAAAACATCTCCAAGCTTAATATCATTGAAATTTTCAACTCCGATTCCGCATTCATACCCCTGTTGTACTTCACGGGCATCATCCTTGAACCGACGGAGCGATCCAATTTTTCCTTCGTACACGGTCACCTGATCTCGTACGACCCGAACCTTCGTATTGGCGCGCGTGATCGTTCCATCATTCACATAACACCCGGCAATCATCCCCATTTTGGGAACGGTAAATATTTGTCGAACCTCAGCATGACCTAAGACCCGTTCTTTTATGGTTGGGGCCAACAGTCCTTCGGCAGCGGAACGAATATCATCAAGCACATTATAAATGATCGTATACAGCCGAATTTCTACTCCTTCACGTTCCGCAATATTCACAGCATTCGTATCAGGCCGAATGTGAAACCCAATAATAATTGCTTTGGAGGCAGACGCGAGCAACACATCCGATTCGTTGATTCCGCCGACCCCGCTATGAATGATTTTCAGCTTCACGGCATCGGTCGAAATCTTTTGTAGGGCATCAGCCAGGGCGCCCACCGAACCTTGGGCATCCGCCTTAAGGAGTACAGCCAATTCCTTGACTTCGCCATCTTGAGCTTCGGCAAACAAATCATCCAAGGTTGGCCGAGACGAAGCTGCAAATCCAACATCTTTTTGCTTTTGCATGCGGTCTTCCGCAATTTCTCTGGCCGCTCGCTCATCCTTCACCACCACAAGTTGATCCCCAGCTTCCGGAACCCCTAACAACCCGATTATTTCGACCGGGATAGAAGGTCCGGCTTCTTTCAGCCGGACTCCTTTATCAGACGTCAGCCCACGAACACGACCACTTACCGACCCCACAACAAATGCCTCACCGACTTTTAAGGTTCCACCCTGAATTAAGACCGTGGCCACAGGTCCGCGCCCTTTATCTAATTTAGCCTCTAGGACAACGCCGCGAGCTGAACAGGTCAAATCGGCCTTCAATTCCATGACATCCGCTTGAAGCAACAACATGTCAAGAAGGTTATCTAATCCCTGGCTCTGCTTAGCCGAAACTTCGACAAAAATCGTTTGCCCTCCCCATGATTCTGGGAGCAACCCGTATTCGGCCAATCCTTGCTTCACTCGATCAGGATTCGCCCCAGGCAAATCAATTTTATTGATGGCGACGATGATCGGCACATTCGCAGCCTGTGCGTGATTGACCGCTTCAATGGTCTGAGGCATCGTTCCATCATCTGCAGCCACGACCAACACCACAATATCAGTCACTTGGGCCCCGCGAGCCCTCATCGCAGTAAAAGCTTCATGGCCCGGCGTATCTAAAAATGTCAAACCCCGCTCGCCGACTTTCACATATGAGGCGCCAATATGCTGGGTAATCCCACCGGCTTCCCGATCCGTCACTTGGGTGTTTCGAATGGCATCCAACAGAGAGGTTTTTCCATGATCTACATGCCCCATCACGGTTATGACTGGAGAGCGTGGCTCCCATCGTTCATGGCCACCAGGCTCTAACACACCATCCAATAGAGCCTCTCCCCCTTTAGCTACGGTAGCTTCAACCGCAATGCCATACGCCTCAGCGATAAGGAGGCCCGCATCAAGGTCCATTGGTTGATTCAAGGCTTTCACGATGTTTAAGTCCATAAGTTTTCGAATAATTTCTGTTGGCTTTTGGCCCAACGTTTCGGCGAAGTCTTTGACCGAAATTCCGGCGGCCACCTTGATCACCTTTTTCCGAGGTTTGGTCGTTTCGCCAACCGAAGTCGGTTGAACCTGACGAGTACGTTCTTCACGACGGAGTGTGGGAAGAGGGCGAAGATCCTGCCAGACTGCCGCATCCTCAAAT
>JAQBGS010000017.1:0-6753 GCA_032128535.1 Nitrospirota bacterium | reverse complement strand
CCGTTTTGGATGATCGTGATGGTCATGGGCGTCGCTCTGTGGATGCATCCCCGCTATGTCTATTTAGCAGATTTCAGTCTGCACATCCGACCGATCTGGGAGAATGTTTTCAGTCAGGTGCACGCGGTGTCGTATGCTCTTCTTCTGTTCATCGCTCCGTGGAAGCAGAGCTTCGATCATGACCTGGCTCCTTTTCATTCCGTGTTTCAATGGCCTTTGGTTTTTGATCTCACGGTCTTATCCGGTTTGGCGGTGGCAGCTGTTCTCTCAATGCGTCGCTTTCCATTGGCCACATTTGGCATCGGATGGTTTTTCCTCCAGCTGCTGCCGACGAACAGTGTCATTCCTCGTAATGATCTGTTGAGCGAGCGGAATTTGTATTTGCCTTCTGTTGGACTTTTCATTGCCGCTGTGATGATTGGTCTGGCTCTTTTCAACTGGGTCTTCAGAGAAACTTCATCGCTACCATGGGTTCGGACAGTTTTTCGATCGTTTGGCCTAGCATGGGTCTTGGCGCTTTGCCTGTTGACCGTCCAGCGAAATGCCTTGTATCAGGATCCCGTTCTGCTGTGGTCTGATACGGTTCGGAAATCCCCACAAAAAGCCCGGCCGCATAACAACCTGGGCCATTCCTATGCGTTACAAGGTGATTGGAAACATGCGATTGAAGAATTTCGTGTGGCCCTCACCCTTAAGCCCGACTATATCCTTGCCCAGGAGAATCTTCGCGATGCGTATCTGTTTCACGTCGGGCGGCACGATTAGAAGGTCGATGATTTTCACCGCTCTGTTAGCGGATGCCTGCTCCCAACAATGTCTGCCCATATTGAAAGAGTTGCTCGGCCTGTTTCCATCGATTTTTGACATTTAATCCCACGAGGAGCACATGATGTCCGTTCTTGTACATGCTGGCGATCAGGCATCGGCCCGCTTTGCTGGTAAATCCGGTTTTGACGCCAGTGACATCTGGATCCAGAAGGAGCTGATTGGTGGATGAAAGATGAACTTGATGTTGGCCGTTGAGGCTGGTGATGTCCCGTTCGAGCGTGCGGACCATCATGGCGAAGGTGGGGGTTTGCATGGCTTCTTCCGTGAGTTTGGCCAGGTCCATGGCCGTCGAATAATGATCGGGAGCGTCGAACCCGCAGGGATTTTCGAAATGGGTTCCGCTCAAATCTAAGGTTTTTGCTCGGTTGTTCATCATGTCGACAAACAAGGGCATCTCTCCGCCAATCTGGATGGCCACCGCCTGGCAGGCGTCGTTGGCGCTGGTCACCAGCATGGCTGCCAGCAAATCATGAAGGAGAAATTCCTCCCCGGCCTTCAACTTGAGACGAGGGGGGCGTTTGACGAGTGCGCGGCTGTCCACCCTGACCACCTGCTGAGGAGAAGCCTTTTCCAATGCGACCAGCGCGGTCATGATTTTGGTGAGACTGGCAGGTGGCAGCCGTTGGGTGGCGTTTTTTTCGAGTAAGACCTGACCGGATTGCATCTCCAGCATGTAGATCGCGGAAGCTTTGATCCGGGGCCGGTGGGGGGGAGCTGTGCGGATCGTCGTCTCTTTGGCCCCGGTCATAAGCGGAACGCACCAGGAAGCGATGATCACAAAAATAAGCCATCCTGCTACATTTGGAAAAGGCTTGCGCCTGTTTCCTCTTTCGGGCCGGTTGATCGCTTTCCAGTTTTGCGTCGCGAGCATGGATGGACAAATCCTCTAGTTGATCAGATCAAAAATATTCTTCAGCCCGAATCCCTCTTCTTTCTTCATGCCCTCGGCTTTTTCGTTGGGTGTGCCAGAGTCGTCTGGATTGTTGGCCCGAGTCCTTGTTGCCGATTCCTCTTCATTGCAGACAATTTCCCCTGCTATCTTTTTGCATTCACCTGGTTGGAGTTTTGTGCTATCAATGGAAGCGATGGGGGCCTTTTTGGGCTTCTCGACTGGCTTTTTCTCCAGCCTGCCTTCCTCTATGGGTTCTAGCTTCTGCATCAGGTCTTTCAGGTTCGGCATCCCCATGCTCATATTCATATAATCGGCAGGTATTTCGAAAAGCTTGGGATCCTGCTTGCTGATTTTTAAATTGACCAGTTCCATTTTAATCCGTTCTTTGGTTGCGCCTTCCACGGAAATCATATCCATTTTCAAAGGGATATCTTCCTTCGTGGTCCACCAGAACCCCCCGATTTTACTGGCATCCTTCTTGGTCATGATGACCTTACTTTTCGTCGTCATGATTCCGTCGATTTCCTCTTCCCCGACCTTCGTTTTTTCGATCTCATACTCGGAGAAATCGCTTTTGTCTTTAGACTGGCCGAGACCCATTTCCATATACGCATTGGCATCTGGCATCAGCATCCAGATGATTTTTTTGTCCTGGCGGATGATCATGGTCATGGATTCGCCGCCCATTTTAGTCTCCCGCCGTTCCTTGCCTGGAGCATGAAAGACGACTCCTTCCATGACCCCATCGGCTGTTTCCATTCGTGTATCGGCGGAATACTCTACTTGCGGTCCCTCCCACGCTACGACTGGACTCGCCAAACCGATGCTTGCTGCAAGCCACACGAGGATCAAACGCATCACGAGATTCTCCTTGTTGTTTTGGGATGAGAGCGGGTTCACTCTCGTTGGATATGTTGGAATGGTTGACCTACTTGAAATGGTGAATGACTGTAGTTTGGAGGGGGCCTTCCGCTCGTTTTTTTTCGAGGGATAGGCACCGCCGGAGAGAAACGCTACTCTTTCCTGAAAATACTGTCAACTGGGTGTTTGGAAAAGGAATAGGAGAAAGATTGAGAGGGGCAAGCCTTGACTTTCGCGCGCTTTTTAGCCGGAGAAATATAGGTCAGAGGGCAGAGGCTTGGAACGCCTGGGGTAAGCTTGACAGATTATGGAAATGTATTGGTTTTTTTCAGGTTCAAGGCTACTGCCATGAGTGTTAAAAACGGGTAGAATAAGAAGAAGAGTGAATGTTCAAAGAGGGTGGCCTATGTTTAAAATCTGTATTCTCGGAGGCGGGAAAATCGGGTCGCTGATTGCCACGTTGTTGGTGGAGTGTGGAGATTTTGAAGTGTTTCTGGGAGATATGGATCCGGAGGTGGTCGCTCAGCTGAAAAAGGAGATTGACCATGAGCAGTTTCAGGTGTCCTCCATCGATGTGCAGGATTCGAAGGCGCTGGGCAGATTTATTGAATCGGTCAGGCCCGAGGGGATTATTTCCAGTCTTCCGTATTATTGTAACCAGGCAGTGGGAGAGCAGGCTCGCGCGTGCGGCGCGCATTATTTTGATTTGACGGAAGATGTGGAGGTCACAAGAAGCATCAAGGCCTTGAGTGAAGGGGCGTCTTCTGCATTTGTGCCGCAATGTGGATTGGCACCGGGATTCATCAGCATCGTGGCGCATGATTTGATGACCCGTTTTGATACCGTGGATATGGTGAAGATGCGGGTGGGGGCGTTGCCGGTGAATCCCAGCAACGTGTTGAAATATTCGCTGACGTGGTCGACGGATGGATTGATCAATGAATATGGCAATATGTGCTATGGGATCGAGAATAGCCAGGAAGTATTGTTGCTTCCTCTCGAAGGGTACGAAACCATTTCAATTGATGGGTTGTTATACGAGGCGTTTAACACGTCGGGTGGGTTGGGGACTTTGGCAGATACGTATGCGGGCAAGGTGCGGACGATGAATTATAAGACGCTTCGTTATCCCGGCCATTGTGAAAAAATTCATCTGTTGATGAATGATTTAAAACTCAATGATGACCGGTCGACCTTGAAACGTATTTTGGAAAAGGCCGTGCCGAAGACCTTACAGGATGTGGTCCTGATCTATACCTCCGTCACGGGTCTGCGACAAGGAGAACTCTATGAAGAGAATTTTGTGCAAAAAATTTATCCGCGCACGATCGCCGGAAAGCTGTGGTCTGCGATTCAGGTGACGACGGCGGCCGGGATTGGCAGTGTGGTGGACCTTGTCTTTGAGCGTTCCGAGCAGTATCGCGGGTTTGTGACGCAAGAGTCGTTTGATCTACCCTCTATCCTGGCCAACCGGTTCGGCCGGTTTTTTCAACCTGATGATTCGTGTTCTTGATGAGCCTTTGGTGTGTTTCAGGAGATGGAGTGCGTGATGGATGTTTTACATGAATTAGGGCTGAAAGCGGTGAATGCAGGCGCCTCTTCCGGCGGCGGGGGATGGATCGCTTCCGCTACCGAGGGGCTGTTGGATTCGGTGAACCCTGCGACGGGTCAGGTCCTGGCTCAGGTGAATCGGTGCTCAAGCAGGGATTATGAAACCCTCGTTCAAGCATCCCAACGGGCGTTTCAGGAGTGGCGTCAGGTCCCCGCTCCCAAACGTGGGGAAGTGGTTCGGTTGATCGGGGAGGCGCTTCGCACGAAAAAAGATGCGCTGGGTTCCTTAGTGTCCTTGGAGGTTGGGAAGATTAAGGCCGAAGGTGACGGGGAAGTACAAGAGATGATTGATATGGCCGATTTTGCAGTTGGACAATCTCGTATGTTGTATGGATTAACCATGCAATCGGAACGGGCGCAACACCGAATGTACGAGCAATGGCATCCCCTTGGGGTTATTGGAGTGATTACGGCGTTTAACTTTCCCGTGGCCGTATGGGCCTGGAATGCATTTTTGGCCGCCATTGCCGGCGACACTGTTATTTGGAAACCATCTCCTAAAGCACCCTTGTGTGCTTTAGCCGTTCAACATATCTGCAACCGGGTTCTGGAAGAGCAGAGCCTTCCGGGTATTTTTTCTCTTTGTATTTCCGATCAGGTTGATCTCGCGAAGATGATGGTCAATGATACGCGGATCCCTCTCATTTCTTTTACAGGCTCGGTGCCGGTAGGGCGTGAGGTTGCCCAAGTGGTGGCAGGACGGCTGGGACGAACGTTATTAGAACTCAGTGGCAACAATGCGGTAATTGTGGATGAGACGGCTGACTTAGATCTTGCTATTCCGGCCATCGTATTTGGAGCAGTGGGGACAGCGGGGCAGCGATGCACGACGACCCGGCGTCTGTTTGTACATGAATCAAGGTATGAAGATGTCGTGCAACGTCTTATTCAAGCATATGGCCAGGTCAAGGTCGGCGATCCTTTGGAATCCGGCGTATTGATGGGGCCACTCATTGATGAAAAGGCTTTGGAAGAATATCGTATGACGTTAGAAGAAGTGAGACAGGACGGCGGAGAGATCCTCTTCGGAGGAAATGTCCTGAAAGGGCCAGGGTTTTTCGTCGAGCCGACCCTGGCACGGGCAGACAATCATTGGAAAGTGGTTCAACGAGAAACCTTTGCTCCTATCCTGTATGTGATGTCCTATAAGACCCTAGATGAAGCGATTGCCCTACAAAATCAGGTTCTCCAAGGGTTGTCTTCTTCGTTTTTTACATTGAATTTGAGGCATGCGGAACAGTTTTTATCAAGCGAAGGGAGTGACTGTGGAATTGCCAATATCAATATTGGTACTTCTGGAGCGGAAATTGGCGGGGCTTTTGGTGGTGAAAAAGAAACGGGTGGGGGGCGAGAGGCCGGTTCGGATGCTTGGAAAGCATACATGCGCCGGCAAACCAATACGACGAATTGGGGCACTGATATGCCGCTGGCGCAGGGAATAACATTTTCCGTGGATTCATGATAGGAGGTGAAGCCATGAGCCAGGCCACGAATCTTGAGCGACTGATTGGTGAATATGTCGAAGATTATGTTTCGAAGAACCAAGCTGCCAGGATTGTTCGAGATGCTTTAGAGGAAATTGGGATTGGTCTGTTCCCTGTGTTGGATCATATTACGGTGCGCACGTTGTCGATTGATGATCGTGCGCAAGAATTTCTTGACCATGGGTATGCCTATTCGGAAACACTCGAGTATGACGATTGGTGGGCAAAAGTCTATCGTGCACCAGGTTGCCCGGCGTTATTCGTCGATCAGGCTTATGAGGATGTACGAGGTGCCACAAGTATTATCCCTGGTTGGGTCAAACATTTTGGTGATCGAGTCTTGCATCATATCGCGATTCAAGTAGCAGACATTGAAACGGCCATACAGCGGTTGAGTGCGAAAGGCGTGGTGTTTGCGGGAATGATTGTTGGGGAACGTGGTGGAAACTTACGACAAATTTTTTCCGTTCCTGAGGAAGTTGTCGGGCAAGCGTTTTCCGTGTTGGAACTTGCCGAACGGCATCGAGGCTTTCAGGGGTTTTCACCTCCTCAAGCCAATAGTCTTATGCAATCAACTATGAAGAATGGGTAATATTCTATCTTTAGATCGATTGAGAGGCTATGACCTTCAGGCAGGTAACACATCGGCGGCCTTAAGCACGGCCTTGGCATTTTTAGCAATGGCGCCGGGGTCTTTGGAGACGATGGCAGCTGCGAGGCCGACGGCAGCGGCGGCGACGGTGATGATTTGGCTGACCTTTTCTAGCTTTTTTATCGCGTTTTTAGCTTTCTTGATGGATTTTTTGATTGAATCGACGCTGGTCTCTGATTCGTCAAGGGCCAAGCCTACGGCTTTGGTAATCATATCGGAAGAGGAATTGATGAGTGACCATTCTTCATCTTCGATGTCGCGACGTTGTGTAGGAGTGAGTGTTTGCCAATTTGCAAACCGGTAGTTTCCAAGGTTAATAGCAAAATCTCGGAATTGTTTGGAGAGGTCAAAGGCTTCTTCGGCGGTGAGTGTCATAGCGCAATCCTCGTCTTATATTTTTTTGATGGCGTCCAGAATGTTCTTTA
>JAQBGS010000016.1:0-5984 GCA_032128535.1 Nitrospirota bacterium | reverse complement strand
ATCTCCATCTCTTGACCCGAATCATTCAGCACGCACAGAACAGGGGATGGCATCCTGGTATGGACCAAGCTTTCATGGGAAGCCATCGGCAAGCGGGGAACCCTATGACATGTGGGCTCTGACCGCGGCCCATCAAACCTTACCGTTTGGAACATGGGTCCAAGTCAAAAAAGTCTCAACAGGGGGAACCGTCACCGTCCGAATTAATGATCGTGGCCCTTTTATTAAGGGTCGCATCATTGATTTATCCTATGCAGCGGCCAGGGAATTGACGATGATCGGAGAAGGGACGGCAGAAGTGGCCTTAACCATTCTGGATTCTCAGAACTCGTCTCTTACATCCCAAGCGTCCGGCCAACATTTCTGGGTTCAAGCTGGAGCCTTTGCCTCCCTAACCGAAGCCATGATGCTACGAGAGCGCCTCACTCAAGATTATGAGTCCGTACGCGTCCAAACCGTAAATCTTCCGTCTGGGGAGTGGCATCGAGTCCAGATCGGAACGTTTCCTTCAAGGCAGACTGCACTAGCCGTATCAAGTACATTAGAAAAGGAACTTGGTGTCCAAACGCTGATAGTTACATCTAACTAATTGAAAATAAAGGTAAAATATCTGTTCGGTTTAAAAATTATTGCCATAATCCCCTACCCTATGGTAGCTTAAATTCCACATAGATACCGATGGGTCAAGACATCCAATCGTTGATGAATATTTTGACCAAACTATTAATCCCTCTTCACATTCTTCTGATTCCATACCCTCCCATAGCCAGCATCTCCGATCAGATAGCGAACTCTAGGACTATCTCCTGCACTTGCCCTGCTGGAGTACGCTAATCCACTTATGGATTTTCTCGCCGTCCTTATCTGTCTAGGACTGTCAGCATTTTTCTCAGGGGCAGAAATCGCCTTCTTCTCCATTACAGAATCTCGTTTGAAAACATTGGCCGACGAAGGCCATAAAGGGGCCAAAATGGCCCTCAAACTTCGCTCCAACCCCCAACGCCTACTTTCCACGATTCTCATTGGAAACAATCTGGTCAATATCATGGCCGCATCGCTGGCCACGTTAATTGCCATCCGCATGTTCGGATCAGAGGCCGTCGCCGTCGCCACGGGGCTTTTGACCTTTATGGTGTTGTTATTCGGGGAAATCGTACCCAAAACGCTCTGCGCCAAATATGCCGAAACAGCCGTCCAAGTTCTAGCCTATCCTATTTATTGGCTGGAACAGGTATTTTTTCCGTTTCTCTACTTTTTGGAACCGTTCATCCTCAAGCTGACTGGTGGCCGAGGCCTCACTGTGCCTTTTATCACGGAAGAGGAACTCAAAATCATGTTGGATGCGGGCGGCAAGGCCGGAGTTTTAGAAACAGACGAAGTGAGAATGATTAAAAACGTCTTCGAGTTTAACGATGTCACGGCTGAAGATGTCATGACCCCTCGCATTTACATGTTCATGTTGGAGGGAACTCAAACGCTAGAAGGGGCAAGGCAGGAACTCTATAAAGCGAAACATTCACGCATTCCGATTCATGATGGGAACCCGGACAATATTACCGGAATCCTCTATCGAAGCCATGCCCTCATGGAATTGGCGCAAGGGCACACTCAACGACGGCTGAATGAATTATCCAAACCAACACTTTTTATCCCTGGTACCAAACCAGCGGATGAATTGTTAAAACAATTTCAAAAAGAAAAGCGTCATATTGCCCTGGTCGTCAATGAATTTGGAGGCGTGATTGGACTGGTCACGGTCGAAGATTTATTGGAAGAAGTCGTCGGGGAAATTTTGGATGAAGGCGATCTTCACGAAGAATGGATTCAACGAACCGGAAAAAATCAAATCTTGGTGGATGGCCGAACAGAAGTGCGTCGTATTAATGAATTTTTAGACGTCGAATTAGATGACGAACAAAATACCATCAGTGGGCTTATCCTTGAAGAATTAGGCCACATTCCGACCGTCGGTGAAAAAGTGAACACCGACAATTGTCTCCTCATTATCCACGAAGCAGATGAACGCTCCATAAAAAGCGTTCAAATCATCAAAGAAGAAGTCATTTCGGAAACCACGACGGAAGAACCTTCCTCAGTCGCCTCTGAATCCTAATTGCTCCCCTGTTCCAACTTGCCCCCATTATTCTGCCAACGCATCGGCTAACAGCCCCACGCTCGTGGCAAAATATGTGGACCGATTCCACTTCATAATCACCCGGTAATTATCATAGACCAGGTAAGCTGGCCCGCCCTTTCCATCAGGCAACACAATGGAAGCGTTCAGAGGAGCAAGAGGCAGGTCATCCCCATTGCTCTTGCGGACTCCAATATTTTGCCAAGACTGAAGGGGTTTATGTATGTCCAAGCTAGCCTGTTTGGCATTAAATTCTTCTGGGAGTTGAGCCTTCCGTCCCCAAATCTGTGTTCCTCGCCACCCGGATTGGGAAAGATAATTTGCCGCCGACGCGAACACATCAGCCGGAGTATTCCAAATATCCTTACGCCCGTCCTCATTATAATCGACCGCTAAGCGTAAAAAACTTGAAGGCATAAATTGGCATTGGCCCATGGCTCCAGCCCAAGAACTTTTCATACTATCTAAGGACGTATGTCCGTCTTGTAAAATCTTCAAGGCATTCAACAGTTCCGTACGAAAATACTGGCTCCGCCGTCCATCAAAAGCTAACGTGGCCAAGGCGTCAACAATGCGATAGTTTCCACTATTCTTGCCATAAAAGGTTTCCATCCCCCACAGCGCCACAATAAACCGCGGTTGGACGCCATAGTGTTCACCGATTTCACGTAAGAGATCCCGATGTTGGGACATCATCTCGCGCCCACGCTGGATCCGCTGTTCTGAGACAATACGTTGACGATATTCCACAAAGGTCATCCGGGATTCCGGTTGTTTTCGATCGAGTTCCAGCACCCGGGGAATGGGGACAACGCCTTCAAAAGCCTGATCCACCAGAGAAGACCCAATTCCCTGCCCAATCGCTTCCGTTTTAAACCCCTTCACCCACTCGTCAAAATTCGCCTCTCCAAGCACGGTTGAAGCGACAACCAAAGTGAGCATTGCCGCCAAAAACAGTACTCGCATAAAGCAATCCTTCCTCAATCCCAAGTAATTTTCTTCCATAATTTTCCATCGTCAACTATAACTATCCATCATACTACGAAAAACCCTTCCGGCTAGAAGGCAGCTTGACCCTTAGCTCACGTAGTAAAAAGTAATCCTGGGCTGATATGCCCGAATGAATACAGGGTGCATCCGGGTTGCCCGTAGGTCATTCCAACTTCTTGGATCTGTTGATTGGGAGAAAGCCCTTGCCTCTAGACACCTACCGTCTGTCCCAAAGCGATTCGTGATTTCGCCGGGTTTCGCCCCGGCAGGCGAGGTCCTTTTGTTTCGGCAAAATGACCCAAAACCATTTTGGCCGTGGCATGGCCCTTCGGGTGCCCTGCGCGGTTGGCCGACTTCGGCGGCGCGCAAACTCGCTCCGCTCAAACAGTGCGCACCTTTTTCCCAAAGTCGGCTGCACGGCTCGGCCATGCCCCAAGGCCAGGGGATGCCCCAATATCACTTTTACTGCTTCATTTTTTCCTTCTCCAACGCCTTCTGGCTGGCCCTGGGTGGGACGCTCTATCGTCACGCGGACCTTGTTTGAGTATAGCGAGTTGGTCCGCGCTCCTCAGGTTTGCGTCCGAACCTTGTGATGTGGCCAGACAGGGCGTCAATGGCTTTGGTTATTTTCCCCGAAAGGAAAGTAACTCGGTTGCCGGGCCGAGACCCGGCATCTAAATAACGCCAGTGGCCGAAAAGAAAATTATTAGCCAGCCAGGTTCCCTGAAGAGGTCATTCCCGCGAAAGTGGGAATCCAGGGCCAATATGCCGAAGAAAATTGAATATGGATCCCCGCTACCAATTTGCGGGGATGAGACCCTAGTATGAAAACTTACGAATATTGAGAGGGGTTGTTTTCAGCAAGGAGTGACTGGAAACCCGATTCATCAAGAACTGGCACTCCCAACTTCTCTGCTTTCTCCAGTTTCGACCCAGGCTCAGTCCCTGCCACCACATAATCCGTCTTCTTGCTCACACTCGACATCACCCGCCCTCCAAACGATTCAATCTTCTGCTTCGCCTCGTCCCGGGTCATACTTTCCAGAGCTCCTGTCAACACGAAGCTTTTTCCTGAAAAAGGTTGAAGCGACTCTCTTGCTGCCAACTCAATTTCTTCAACGTGAACACCTAAGTCTTGCATTCGCTTAATCACTTGAAGGTTTCGTTCTTCTTCAAAAAAACTTTCCACGCTGGCGGCGATCTCCGGGCCAATCTCATGGATTGCTTGAAGTTCTTCCATCAAGGCCTTTTGAATCTTTTTCAATGATCCATAATGATTCGCCAGCACTTTGGCAATATGAGACCCGACATGCCGAATTCCTAATCCAATTAAAAATCTCGGCAAGGCGGCCTGTTTGCTCTTTTCCAAACCTGCGATTAATTGAGTCGCCGACTTTTCCGCAAAACCTTCAAGTTGCAGGAGCTGTTCTTTGTTAAGGGTATAGAGATCACTAAGATCTTTCACTAATTCTTCATCCACAAATTGGGCGATGGTTTTCTTCCCTAGGCCATCAATATTCATCGCCCCTTTCGAAACATAATGTTCAAGCGATCCTTTGAGTTGAGCAGAACAGACAGTTTGCCCTGTGCAGTACAAAACCGGACCTTCCTGAATCGTATGAGACTGACAGACGGGGCAACGCTTTGGCGGCACAAAAGGTTCCGTCCGCTGTTCTCCTGGAATGTCCACCCGTTCGACGATATCAGGGATCACGTCCCCTGCCCGTTCCACCTTTACTGTATCCCCCACGCGTACATCTTTCCGGGCGACTTCTTCGACATTATGTAACGAGGCGCGGCTCACTGTGACCCCGCCAATATCGACTGGATCCAACATGGCAATGGGTGTGAGCGCCCCGGTTCGTCCAACCGATACGGCAATGGCCCGCACTTTCGTCAGTTCTTTTCGGGCAGGAAATTTATAGGCGATAGCCCACCGGGGACTACGAGATTTTTCTCCGAGCTGCTTTTGCCATTCAAATCGATTCACTTTGATGACAATCCCATCGATTTCAAAAGGAAGCTCGTCGCGTTGCTTACCCATTTCACCATGAAAAGCCATGGCTGTTTCAATATTTGGACAGCTTTGACGAAATAACGGGATGGGAAGCCCCCATGCCTCAAGACAGGAGACGGCTTCATCATGCATGCTGGGCTTTTCCGCCCCTTCACTCATCATGTCGTAACAAATAAGGGTCAAAGGCCGCTTCGCAGTGATCTGCGGATCTAATTGTCTCAGCGCACCGGATGCCGCATTGCGGGGATTAGCAAATGGATCTTCGCCCATTTCCGTCAACCGCTGATTAAGTTGATGGAAATCAGGGAGTTTAATGAAGACCTCACCACGCACAACCAAGTGGAAGGGAAACCCGGTTCCTTCTTTCAATCGTAATGGCAATGTACGGACCGTACGGAGATTGTGAGTGACATCTTCGCCAATGGCACCATCTCCTCTTGTCGCCCCGCGCACAAAGACGCCTTGATCATAGGTCAATTCCACGGAGAGTCCATCGAATTTCGGCTCCGCCGAATACCCGACACTGGCTTCATCCAATTCACGGCGGACGCGTTCGTCAAACGCGCGGACGCTGTCTTCGGTCATTTCGGAATCAAGACTTAAGAGTGGAAACTCGTGGTGGACTTTTTGAAATTGGGGAAGAGGGGCTCCTCCGACCCGTTGAGTGGGGGAATCCGGAGTAATGCATTCAGGAAATTGGCGTTCTAAGTCTTCGAGTTCTCGAAAAAGCCTGTCATATTCCGCATCAGAAATTTCAGGCCGGCTCTGTAGATAATATGCGTCATCATGCCGACGAATGGCTTGGCGTAATTCTTCTAATTTTTCTTGAGGAGTAGCAGCCAC
>JAQBGS010000015.1:0-5884 GCA_032128535.1 Nitrospirota bacterium | reverse complement strand
CGGGTCACCGCCAGTAACGAGGATCCAAATTCGATCTCTAGGATTTCGAATGCTTGAATAGAGGATCGTACTTCGCCAGCGGAAGCCATCGGGTCTCCCCCACCCCCGGTAGCCGCTTTAAAGAAATTGAACAGATTGATTTTGTTCCGTCGACGACGCGGACGTTGCCGAATTTCACTCTCAAATTCTTCGAAGCGATCCTCAATAAATTCCAATCGAGATTCCAACCGCTGGGCGGCGTTGAGCTCACAGATATGCTCCACTTCCTCTTCAACCAGGGCCAACATCCGATCAACTTCCAGCAAACCCTGCTCCACATGCAAATAGGCTTCTGTCCGCTCTTGAAACATGGTTTCAATGGCAAAATCCAAACTTTTTTCAGTCTGCGCCCGAAGTTGCGCGATACGGCGGGTCATGCCCGTAACAAATTTTCGTCGATTGTGATTATTTAACGCCATGCAATCCGCTCGGACAGATAGTCAGGAAATAAAAACGGGCCATTGTATCACAACCCTCTCAACCATTTGATCGGCCTTATGAGGCCATTCTACGCATCCAAACCAGTCTCTGAAGACAACTCAGGCATTGCCCAATATTTAGAAGGCTTGCTATCCTTCCTACCCTTAACCCTAAAGAGGAATGACTTCGCACACCCCATTCGCACCGAAACGAATTTATATCATTTCATTTCAACCGCATAGACAGTCAAGGAGGACCTGATGACACACAAAGCTTACATGATTGGACTGCTCGTCGCATTGGTGCCAGCTCTTCCCGTTTGGGCCGTCAATCCAGCGGGATACGGCAGCGCGGGAGGAGAGTTCAATATTAAAATTTCTCGAGTGCCGGCGAATGAACTTAAGGTAGCCAAAGCCCTTAAACCACCGATTGAAGCCACACCCGAAATCCTGGCCGAAGGCAAAGAAATCTTTCTGGGGCGTGGAGGCTGCATTAGCTGTCATGGTGCAGAAGGAAAAGGCGACGGGGCTGCGGCCAAAAATTTGCCGATTCAACCACGAAATTTTACCAACCCAAAATTCAACACGTACCGCACGCCTGGGGAAATGATGTGGGTGCTCAAAAACGGCAGCATGGGCCAGACTGGCCGAGTTCCCGGAACTGGAATGCTACCAGTGGTCCAACCGAATGGATTTATTTCCGAGACTGATGGCTGGAAAGTCCTCTTGTACGAACGAAGTCTGGGAGAGACGAAATAATCCATCGCCGTTCCTGAATTTTCTGTGGAAATCTGGCAAGTACAATTGACAACCCCAAAGATGGGATCACTCCTTCCTTATGACTACTAGTTCAAGCGACCACCAACCCAATAGGTTGATTCACCAAACCAGTCCCTATTTGTTGCAACATGCGCACAATCCTGTGGATTGGTTTCCATGGGGCGAAGAGGCACTCAAACAGGCCAAAGAACACAATAAACCGATTCTTTTGTCAGTTGGCTATTCGGCCTGTCACTGGTGCCACGTCATGGAGCGGGAATCCTTTGAAAATGATGCCATCGCTGAACTCATGAACAAATATTTCATCAATATTAAAGTCGATCGTGAAGAACGGCCTGATATCGATGAAATCTACATGCAGGCCACCACCGCCATGAACCAGGGACATGGCGGATGGCCCATGACCGTTTTTCTGACTCCCGAACAAGAACCAATTTTCGCCGGCACCTATTTCCCACCCACCGATAAATGGGGGAGGCCGGGCTTTGGCTCCATTGTGACGAACATAGGAGAGGCCTGGATCAAAGACCAATCCAACATTGTGAAACAAGCCGAACAATTCACTTCTCGGCTACGTTCCGCGCTACAACCAGCTTCCCCATTGGCGGTCGGTGAAGCCGATATTGAGAACGCGGTCAAACAGTTTGCTCACGACTTCGACGTACGTTACGGCGGCTTTGGCCGCGCCCCAAAATTTCCCCCAGCCACGGGGCTATCCTTCCTGCTCCGTCAATATCATTGGAGTCGACAGGACAAAATTCTTACCATGGTCACCAAGACCTTGGACGGCATGGCCGCCGGGGGCATGTACGATCATATTGGTGGAGGCTTTGCCCGATATTCCACAGATGATGAATGGTTGGTCCCACACTTTGAAAAAATGCTGTACGACAACGCGCTGCTTGCCCGCACGTACGTCGAAGCCTTTCAGGCCACCGGCTTAGAACGCTACCGCAAAGTGGCGACCGAAACCTTGGATTATATTCTCCGAGAAATGACGGCACCCGAAGGCGGGTTCTATTCAGCCACGGATGCTGATAGCGAAGGTGTGGAAGGCAAGTTTTTCGTGTGGACACCAGAGCAGATTCGGGAAGTCGTCTCCGAAGAAGAAGACACCAAAAGATTTTGCGCCTATTACGACATAACAGAGGCAGGGAATTGGGAAAAGACCAGCATACCTCGAACACCTCAATCGCTTGAGACCGTCGCCAAAGCATTGGGGTGTTCACCAGAAGAATTGCAGGGCACGATTGATCGTGTTCGTCCCCTGGTCTACCAAGCTCGCCTCACGCGCATACCGCCAGGGCTTGATGACAAAATTATCACAGCGTGGAACGGCATGATGATCGGCACCATGGCTGAAGCCGGACGCGTGTTCAATCACCAACTCTACATTGACGGCGCGATCCGAGCGGCTGATTTTCTCCTGACGACCCTTTCCAGGCCTAACAATCATTTATGGCGAACCTACCGCAACGGCAAAGCCCATCTGAATGCATGTCTTGAGGATTACGCCTATGCGGCCGAGGCCATGTTGGAAGTCTACGAAGCCACGGGAATCGAACGGTATCTCCATGAAGCCGTCGCCTTAGGCGAAAGGATTATGGAGGATTTTGAAGATCGCGAACATGGTGGATTTTTTACGACCGCGGTCGATCACGAAACGCTCATTCTTCGAGGGCGAGAAGGTGCTGATGGCGCCACACCCAGTGGCAATGCGGTGGCGGCTTCAGTTCTGGCACGTTTGTCGTTCCACTTTGACCGAGAAGATTTTCGCACTGCGGCGACGAATGCCGTCCGAGCGTACGGGCAACAAATTGGACAAGTTTCGCGAGGATTCCCCAAGAGCCTCATGGTCGTCGACCTGTTACTTCGAGGCCCAATAGAATTGGCGCTGGTTGGCGGCACCGACACAAAATCTTACATACAGCTCCGCACAGCCGTGAATAGCTGTTTCATTCCGTATCGAATTATGGCCTACCGTCAGGACTCAGAGCCGGAAACCTCACATCCATTATTAGCCGGCAAAGCACCCGTTAAAGGACAGGCCGCCCTGTACATCTGTAAAAACTTTTCCTGCCAAGCCCCAATCACCGATCCAGAAGCTGTACCGTTAGCACTACAACATCCCCAAAGCACCACGACGCAACCAGGTGGGACGCGCCAAGCCCTAACCACAGATGGCCTCCCAGGGCATGCCACGCCGCAAGGGACAGGCACCTATGTGGCGAATATCTTGGGGAGTGCTCGAATTGCACGCCCGTCTTCACATGGCTATACCACGCTAGGATCGACCAGACTCACGACTTCCCGAATCGGCTTTGGCGGCTATCGCATTAGTCTGGGGGTAGACGATCATCGGAACGCCCTCGAAAAAGCCCTCCAAGAGGGCTGCAATCTCATCGATACCTCGACGAATTATGCGGATGGCCAAAGCGAACGATTAGTGGGGACGGTCGTCAAAGACCTCATCACCAAACGGTTCATCACCCGGGAAGAAATTATTCTTGTTTCCAAAATAGGGTACGTCCAAGGGAACAATCTCACGCGAGCTGAAGCCAGGGAAGAAGCCGGCAAGCCGTTCCCTGAAATGGTCAAATACGGGGAAGGAATTTGGCATTGTCTTCATCCTGAATTTTTGGAAGAACAATTGACGATGTCACTGGACCGACTCGGTCTGGCAACATTGGATGTTTGCCTTCTCCACAATCCAGAATATTTTCTGTCAGATGCCAAGAACCGCAATCTTTTAATCAATACCATCCAATTAAAAGACCTCCAGCAGGAATTCTATCGTCGACTGGAGCAAGCCTTTGTCTACTTTGAGTCACAGGTCGCCGCCGGACGAATGCAATATTACGGCGTATCATCCAATACCTGCACAGCCAAACCGGACAATCCCGAAGCCACGTCGCTTTCACGCATGCTGGAGGCCGCCCAAGCCGCCGCGCAACAAACTTTACAGTCACAGCATCAT
The DNA here is from genome assembly GCA_032128535.1 of Nitrospirota bacterium. Classification (GTDB taxonomy): domain Bacteria; phylum Nitrospirota; class Nitrospiria; order Nitrospirales; family UBA8639; genus Nitrospira_E. Next base: position 1,669 of record JAQBGS010000015.1, on the reverse strand, counting down.
TTTCGGGTGTTGCAACTGCCGATGAATCTCTTTGAAGCCGGGGCCTTGCTGGCACACAACACGGGAAAGGACCATTCGCAGACGGTCTTATCATTGGCTCAGGAGAAGGAGATCGCCGTGTTAGTCAATCGTCCACTAAACGCCATACCCGGAAAAGGCAGTGGAATGATTCGCCTCGCGGACCCGCAAGCCGAAATCTCCAACACCAACTTTGAAGCTCAACAACCCAAAGTGGCAGCACTCGAGCATGACTATAAACAGGTCCTCGGGCCAAACATTCCTCAGCCAGAAAAAGGCGCATCGCCACTTGAATATTTCAACTGGGCCGAAGAACTGAAACGTGTGCGGGAGTCCGTCCAAAATTTAGAACATTGGGATCAAATTGAATCGCAAACAATTGGGCCGCATGTGAATCGAACGTTCCAACTGCTCACCCAGCATTTCACGGGGCGGAAAGAAGAAGAGAAAATTTGGGAATCCTGGCGAGATAAATATGTTCCAGAACTGGTCGCACTCTTGAAAGTCATGCGGATGGAAGCAGCACAGAAAAGTGCCAAGAAGCTCTCCGAGATAGGACAGGTCATCGACCCCTTATTCCCAGAATCCCAACGCAAAGAACCATTTTCTCGAAAAGCCCTCTGGACCGTCGCCAGTACACCCGGTGTCACAAGCGTCCTCAACGGCATGCGCCACCCCGTCTATGTCGACGACTCCCTCACCATCCTCCAATGGGAACCCCTTCCCCAACCTCGCCCAATCTTTGAAGCACTCCAGAACACCACGCAATCCTGAGCATCCAAGGTTTTCCGCTATCCGTCATACCTGCCGTTTTTCCTTCTCAAGCAAAGCCGCTACAAGCAACCGCTATTCATTCCACAGTCGTTGCCAGTTCGCCCATTCCTGCCTCCAGAAGTTTTCGTTCAGCACAACTGGAACCAGTTGTTGCTGTTGAGTCGTCGAAATACGAAGCCCTCGTGAGTGGGGAAACGCTTCAATAATAATCGCGCCATCACGATCCGTCCGATATATAGGAATCCCTCGCTCTTCATAGGCCGCAACGACCTCGGGAGCCGGATGACCATAGCGATTGTGCGATCCGACCGAGACCACCATCGCCTGAGCCTCGATCTGATTGATCCAACCGTTGTGGAGAGAACTTTTGGCTCCATGATGCGGGACTTTTACAATATTCGCCGAACGACCATGAGGCAGGTGCTGCAAATGTTCTAATGCTTGCTGCTCCACATCGGCCGTGAATAATACCGAATGCTCCCCACAATCCAAACGAGTCACGAGCGAGCGATTATTTAGGTCTGTCCCACTGATATCCTGGGTTGAAACCAGCCTACGTGGTGGCTTGGACAAAGTGGGGTTTAATACGGCCAAAGCACAGAATCCTGAGGTGATAATGCGTTCCCCTGCTCCAGTGATGTGTTCATCAAGCTGTGCCGCCTGCACAGCCGTTTGCAGTCGCTGGTAAAACGCTTCCGATCGGGAAACCCCGTTGCTCCAATATTCTCCCACATCAAATGTTTGAAGGACCCAAGGCAACCCCCCGACATGATCCCATTGCGGATGCGTCGCGACCACATGATCGATTCGATGAATGCCTCGATTCCAGAGATACGGGCCAATCACCGCTCGACCCATGTCTAAGCGACGATACGCT
>JAQBGS010000014.1:0-15294 GCA_032128535.1 Nitrospirota bacterium | reverse complement strand
ACGGATTTCTTCTTGGTCCATTCTCGTTGGCTTCCTGTATCTGACGACTGCTTTGTGTTTGAGGCTGCTTGGTTTATGGTAAGTTATATATGGAATCTTTGATAGGATCAAAGATCACTCCAAATATTTCCCTCTGACTCTTTTTCGTCAAAAATATTCATCAACTGAAGTGCGATCTTTTCGTCACAGAAAAAGATGGCAGAATGACATTATTAAACGGTGAAGTTGTTATAAATCTGCTGTGAAACAAGAAGGAAGTGGTATTATTCAATCATATTGGCAAGTAACGATGAATATGGTATAGAAAACAGATTTCTCTAGTCTGGGACTCAGAATTTCATCAAAGTATCCGAAAAGAATCAAATTACCAATGCGACAAATGAAGGGGATAGTCATGGGACGAGGGAGCGGTATCGCCTTAATAGGAATTCTGAGCTGTGTGTTAAATGTTCCAACCGTGGGGGCTGAGGAATCCGTGGAAGCCTTGACGAGTCAAGCAATGGAAGAATGTCAAAAGGGTCGACGGGCGAAGGATGCCGATAGCCGGGGTGTGTATTTTGATCGAGGGCTCGCTTTGGCCGAAAAGGCTGTGGCTTTGGATAATCAATCGGCTGATGCGCAATTTTCATTATTTTGCAATATTGGAGAACGGATGCGGGCCAATGGAGAGGTCTTCTTCTCGGTATTTGATTACGGCCGCATGATGGATGCTTTGGATCAGACCTTAGTCTTAAACCCAAACCATCTTGATGCCTTGTCTTCCAAAGGTACCATTCTCATTGAGGTTCCTGAATTTCTTGGCGGAGATGACGCCAAGGGTGAAGTCATGTTGCGGCAAGTCATTAAAGAGGATACGACATCGATTAATGCTCGGATGGTTGTCGCGCGTCAGTGTGCCGAACGAGGTGAACATCAAGAAGCCTTTGAACTTTCCAAGCAGGCTCTGGAATTAGCTAAACAGCAACAACGAGAGGATCTCCTTCCCGAGGCCGAAAAAACATTTTCCGAAATCCAAACCCACCTCATGGCTCACTAAATCGGCTCACCTCTTTCAGCCTTTCGCTTGGGATCCCAGGGTTCCCTCTTTTCAGCCTTCTCTCATTGACGGCTATGTCTCGTATTCACGGTGGACTCCCTGACTATCTGGCTCCGGGTCTTTCCATTCTCTTTGTGGGAATTAACCCTGGGCTTCGTTCATCGGAAGTGGGCCATCATTATGCCGGGTCTTCGAATCGATTTTGGAAATTGTTGTACGAAGCGAAACTTGTTCCGGATCGCATGACCTGTCAAGATGATGGTCGATTGTTAGCATACGGGTATGGCCTCACCAATCTGATTGCCAAGCCCACTGCGGGTACCCAGGACTTAACGCAACAAGATTATTTTCAAGGACGGGAAGTGCTACTTGCAAAAATCGAGCACTATCAACCTGCCATTGTGGCTGTATTAGGAATGAGTGTGGCTCGGGTTTTATTGACTCCGAAGAAAACCAGTTCTTCTGGCAAGCATGTAGCCAAGGATCGTATTCAGACCGGGCTGCAACCTAGAACGCTTGGCGGTGTGCGTGTGTTTGTAATGCCCAACCCCAGTGGGCGAAATGCCCATTATTCTTATCAGTCGATGAAAGATCTCTTTGTTGAATTAAAAAACGTCTCTCTGAAATTGCCACAGTTAGGTGAAACTTAAGTTTTCTTGAGGCACGGATGAACCAGTCCGTACGTTTGTGGAAGCGTTGCGTGACTCGAATTGAACTTTTTTAAAAAAGATGCGTTACGTATTGACCATACTGATTAGCCTAGTTCTTGAGCTGGGCGTAGGCCCTTTGGGCGTGCTGGCTGTTGGTGAGCCGTCTCACAGGTCTGCGCATGCGATTGAACAAGCGAAGCGTGCCACAGTCGGCATTCTTCAAGCTGATACTGTGCAAAAGGAGGATATAGGTTTTGGAATACCCATCACTATTCGAGGATCAGGTATTCATGTAGGGAAAGGTATTATTTTAACAGCGCGGCATGCTGTTGAACGCACAGAGGGCGGGAAAGTAGTTACTCCAGAAGGAATCCATGTGTTGACGGACGATCTGCGGGAGTTGCCCGCCACCCGGCAGGGAGCGAATGCCTATTTGGATGTGGCGGTATATCAACTGCATGGGGACGAGTCGGATTGGCCCATCTCCCATGTCACATTTTCAGAGGCGGATGTGACCTACGGGGATGAGGTCTTTACGGTGGGGTATCCTATGGGCCGAGGCCCAGCCCTCTCCTTTGGTAAGGTGGGGAATCCAAATACCTTTTTAGCAACGGTTCAAAGTCGATTAGTGCAGGTGGATCTTTCTGCCTGTCGAGGAAATTCCGGTGGAGGCCTTCTCAATGATGAAGGACAATTGGTTGGCCTGGTCCATGCGATTATCCAAACGGAAACGTTGCCTGCAGAACGGGGGTGTAGCCGATTTGGGTTTGCCCTTCCCGGCAGGTTGGTCAAGCGCGTGGTCGATGCTGTGTTGGCCGGGAAGACTCCAGGATTTTCCGTGCTGGGAATTCACCTTGAAACCTTCAAAGTGGGCAATCGTTGGGTCTTGGGTGTTGCAAAAGCCACGGGGCCTTCTCGGCATGCCGGGTTTCGAAAGGGAGATATCTTAATGGCCATTGATGAGGTCGCCATCACGACTCCGGCGCAATTGAAAAACTATCTCATTGAACGAACGGAACCCGGGCAGACGGTCGTCTTACGAGTTCAACGTGGGGAGATCCAACACACGATTTCGGTGAAGTTGGGGCAATCGTAAGGCCTCTTTAGGATAGTTCTCGCCTCAAAGAAGATTGTCCTTGTGGGCAATCTCCCTCATGTCGGCAGAGACCTTCATTAAATTTTTCCCCTTTGAACAACGATGACCATAGCTCTGAAACTCTTTTCAGGAGGTGGGCTCTTCTATTTCACGACCCTTTGATCGGAAAGCCTTAAGATCCATTTAGAACCTTCCGATATGGTTCGCAAAAGGCTACAAATCCTAACAATAATCGTCATTAGCTATGATTCATGATTATCAAAGAAAAAACAGTTAACGGGTTGCCTATACTGAGTCTCCACGGGAAACTTGATATTTTTTCCAAAAATGCGTTTAAGGAGACCACAGAAAAATATCAAGGAACGGGGACGAAGGGAATAATCTTGGATTTTGAAGGAATCACATTTGTGGATAGTGTCGGTCTCGGAATTCTGACGGTAATGGCAAGGACTTTTCAGAAATTGCAGGGGCGAGTCATCCTTGTCAATCCTCAAGAACAAGTTAAATCCATATTTGTGGAAATGAATCTTGGGAAAATGATTCCCATGTTTAAGACAGATAAGGACTATACGCAGTTCTCTGAATTGTAGCCCTGCCTCACCAATCGCGCCTACCTTTCTATCGCATCTAGGATGTTCTTCGGTAGTCAATGAGGTATAGATTCCAGTACAGTGCCCTATCCTTGATTCTATGGTCTGCAACCTTCAGGTTGTCTATCTGTTGATGTCGGCACACCCATCTATTCCTTTTTTCAAACGTGCGCGTTTTTTCTCGTGAGAACTCCCCTTTCTTTAAACAGGTATGATGTGATTGTGGTGGGCATGGGGCCGGCCGGAGCGTCTGCGGCTTATGCATTGAGCCAACAAGGGGTGTCTGCTCTGGCTTTTGATAAACAGGTGCACCCGCGGTATAAAGTGTGTGGAGGAGGGCTCTCCGCTCGAATTGCGAAGATTCTGCCTGCAGATTTTCTCAGCATGGTGGAAGAAACCGTTCATCGGGTGCAATTTAGCTACGGGGCGCAAGAATCGTTTCTGATTGAATCACCGGATCCTATTGCGTATATGGTCATGCGGCAGAATTTTGACCAATGGTTAGTCGAGAAGGCCCGACAAGCTGGGACCGCTATTCATGAAGGGGAAACGGTGCTTGAGATTCAAAACGGAGAAGACGGCGTCGATGTGGTGACGAAACACGAACGTTATCGGAGTCGAGTGGTCATCGGAGCAGATGGGGTCATGAGTGTCGTGGCACAGCAATGTTTTCCTGGACGAACTTTGCGGAAAATCCCAGCGTTAGAAAGTGAAGTGCAAGGAGACCGTACGCATCCATTTCAGGAAACGCCGACAGCACTCATTAGTTTGCAAGCAGCCAAAAAAGGTTATGGGTGGATTTTCCCCAAGCAACATGGCCTTTCGCTGGGTGTGGGGGAATTTGCAAAAGGAATCAAACGTCCGAAGCAGAGTTTTCGTGATTTTATTGGGCATGAGCCCACGTTGTCTGGTTTGAAGATTCCGGCACCGTTGGGGTATCCGATCCCGATTGCGTCTCCCCACGCCTATCGAAACGGCCAAGCATGGGCGGGACGATTAGTGCGTGGACGTGCCATGTTAGTGGGGGACGCCGGGCATCTTGTTGATCCGTTATTAGGTGAAGGCATTTATTATGCGATCCGTTCCGGGCAGTTAGCGGCGATGAGTGTGGTCGACATGCTGAGTCATCCATCCAAGTGTCAGCTGAGTCATTATGAAACGTTGGTGGCGAATGAGTTCGGCCAAGAATTTCGCGTGGCTGGAAGGTTAGGGAAGATAATTTATGGGATGCCGCGCTCACTACATCGTTGGGCGGGACAACGATTTCCTGACGCTTATCAACGTGTGCTCTGTCGATATTGTGAAGTGTTGCAAGGGAAGGAAACGTACCAAAGACTTTGGAATCGAATTTTGCACAGACTCCACTGGCCATTGGCCGAGAAACCCAGTGCCTAGCACGAGAGTGAAGAATCAGAATCAGAATGCGGAGTCAGGAAGCGGGGCGAACGTTTTCTAGAGGGGCGTAGGTGTGTAACCCATCAATGAGGGCATGAATGGCGTAGCCCCAGGTTCCACGGACGATATGATGTTCTTGTCCGGAAGCCACGATCATGACGGTGAGGCTCCAGCCCTGAAGATGATGATGAAATTGCGTGGGTTGAATTTCTAGCACGATTTCTAGATCGAGTGCTTGGTCAAGAATATCGCTCACGTCTTGAAGCAGGACATCCATTTGTTGCTGCAGCGAGATGACAAGGTCTGATAGAAACTCTTTGGTGTTGTGTGATATCTCGGCAAAGCAGAGGCTCACGAAGGAGACTAAGATGACGGGACGATGGGGGTCAGGCCCTTCAGCATAACTTTGATCGGCGGCCAGTGTCATAAATGGGGACTGCGCCTTATTAACTTGCCTTAAGAGTTCTTGGGTTTCCGGCCAACCTACACAAGGTGGGAGAACCGAAATCATGTCTGGGTGTGCTTTGAGGTCAATGAAGCGAGATTCCAGGGAGCCATCGGTGATAGCGGGGCCATATGGTACATGTAAACATGTGGAACCCTCAGAAAACAGAATACCCATGATCTTGACTCAGTGAAGAAAGGAGTTGACCCTCTATTGTACTGGAAGTGTCCTCACAAAAGGGAAGGGGGAGAAGCAATTCCCCCCCCCCCATCATTTTTTTGAGGAGGGTCCAATGGGGTGGCGTCTGTTATGTCTGCGTTGATTTATGCACAAAAAATACAAAAGTCCTTCGGGGCGAAACGGTTATTCCACGGAGTGAGTTTCGGTATCACTGATGGTGAACGAGTGGGGGTTGTCGGTCCGAATGGGTCTGGGAAATCAACCTTGTTGAAAATTTTGGCGGGGTTAGAGTCACCAGATGAAGGAATCGTGACTCGACGCCAACGTCTACGAGTGGCGTATGTCGCTCAAGATACGCCATTTTCATCAGAATTAACGGTTGGCGAAATTTTGCATGAATCCGCTAGCCAAGCAGGATTGCCCAAAGGGGAGGCGGAGATCCGCGTCTATGAGGTGGTAGGAAGGGTGGGGTTCTCCGATGTGTCTCAACGAGTGGATGTGCTATCCGGTGGATGGAGAAAACGGTTGGCTATTGCCTGTGCCATCGTTCAAGACCCCGATGTGGTGTTGCTTGATGAACCGACCAACCATATGGATGCGGAGGGGCTTCTGTGGTTGGAACAAGTCCTGTTGCAGGCTTCTTGGGCGTGGGTGCTCGTGAGTCATGATCGGTGGTTTTTAGAGCAAACCACCAACAAAATGGCTGAATTGAATAGCCGATATGAAGATGGAATCTTGGTCTTTCCAGGGACTTACACAAGTTTTCTCGAAAAACGGGAGGCCTTTCAGCATTCCCAGGAGCAACAAGCGCAGGCTTTGGCGGGTAAGGTGCGACGTGAGGAGGCATGGCTGCGGCAGGGGGCGAAGGCGCGGACCACGAAAGCGAAGTATCGAGTGGAGTCCGCTCAGGCCTTGCAAGTGGAACTGGCAGAAACCTCCACACGATTACGTCAGCAGGACGTTGGCATAGACTTCGTGGCATCTGGTCGAAAAACCAAGCAGTTGATTGAAGTGGTCGGTCTGAGCAAATCATTTGGTTCTCGCAGGGTCCTTCATAATCTTGAGCTAATGATTTCTCCTGGAAAAGCTATTGGCATTGTTGGGCATAATGGTTCGGGGAAATCCACGCTCCTGAAACTCTTGGCGAAAGAATTGGAAGCTGATGAGGGCATCGTTAAGTATGCGGACAATTTACAGTTGGTATATTTTGATCAGCAGCGTGAGCAATTGGACCCCAAGATGACTTTGCGGCGCACGTTGTCAGATACGGGACATACCGTGACCTATAGAGGGCAGAACATTCATCTGGTGGGATGGGCCAAGAGATTTTGCTTTCAGGCAGAGCAATTAGATCTTCCAGTTGAACGACTATCAGGAGGGGAACAAGCTCGTGCGGTGATGGCTCGGTTCATGTTACAGCCTGCCGATGTCCTGATTGTGGATGAGCCGACGAACGATCTCGATATTCCAACCAGAGAGATCTTAGAGGAGAGCTTTAAGGAGTTTTCTGGTGCATTGCTCTTGGTGACGCATGATCGTTTCATGTTGGAAAAGGTGTGCAAGGAGTTTGTGGGATTAGATGGCCACGGTGCTCATGGGCATTTTGCTACCTATGGACAATGGGAATCATGGCTTAGTCGTCAACAGCAGGGAGACAATCAGGAATCAAATTCCTCACGATCACGCAAGGGAGCTGCACAAGGAACCAAGCCGAAAAAACTTTCGTTTAAGGAACAACAAGAATTTGAGGGTATGGAGAAGAGAATTTTCGAGGCAGAGATGACACGAGATGGCTGTCGTGCAAAGGTTGAAGAGCCAGCTGTGGCATCCGATCATCTTCGACTGCAAGAAGCCTATGATAATCTGAAAGAAACTGAACAGGTGGTGGAGCGACTTTATGCCCGGTGGGCCGAACTTGAGGCGAAGCATCAAGCTTATTCCAATCGGTGAGAGTATAACCATTCGTGCCGAAATGGTTGACGAAGTGGAAGGGCAGACGGCACTGAAGTTGAAATATGATATGGTGGAGCGAGGACCATAGGTGGGAAGTTGGCAGCCCGGTGATACTGGATCAGAACAATGAGACTGCGCAGAATGTTGGTATGCCGCAGGAATCAAGCAGATAAACAAGGGTGGAAAATGGGGAATTCATGAAGAAAATCATTTTCTTGAAAATCGTCTTTTTTGTGATGATGGTTGGTGCTCTGCCTTCTTGGGCAAATTTTCTTGCCGGGGAAGATGCATACTTACGGGAAGATTATGAAAGGGCTCTTGAAGAATGGCAACCTCTAGCGAAGAGCGGAAATGCCGAAGCGCAAAATATGTTGGGGTATATGTACCGGTACGGACAAGGGGTGCCACAAGATTTTGAACAGGCGCGGCAGTGGTATCGGTTAGCGGCCGATCAGGGGCATGCCCGGGCTCAAAACAATCTGGGAGCGATGTACCGCCAGGGCTTGGGAGTGCCGCAAAATTTTGAAGAAGCATTACGATGGTTTCGCCGTTCGGCCGAGCAGGGGAATGGTGGCGCGCAAAGCCATCTGGGCCTGATGTATTTCGAAGGCGAAGGCACAGCAAAGGATGTGATTCAAGCGTATAAGTGGGCCTATCTGTCGGCGCAACAAGGGGTGGAGCAGGCCATATTAGCGTTGGATCTTTTGGAGAAAGAATTACGGCCTGATCAGATTCAAGAAGCCAAACGATTGGCGAAAGAATGGACCCCGAAAGGGGAAGAAGTCGCACTCTAAATGGTGAGGAAAAAGTGGAATTAACTGCTATGGCAAAGGCTTTTCGATTGCTGCATCGAATTTCCATCGCTCTGATTTGACTCCGTTCTGACAGGGTGGTAGGCTGGCTAGCTCTTCTTGGGAAGATGGTGTCAAAGCCTTTCGTGCGAATTCATTTAGCGAATGTTTTTCAGAATTTCAGACATGAGCCTAGGCGGTGTTAGGCTTGCAATGAAAGGAGGACCCAAATGGGACGACCAGCAAAAGTCACTCAAGCAAAGCGTAATCGTGAGATGCAAAAACGAATGAAGCAACAAGATAAAGAGGTCAGACGAGAACAACGCAAAGTAGAAAACGAAGAACTCCGGCCGGTCTTGGATGGCGAAGATCCTGATTTGATTGGATTACGGCCTGGTCCTCAAGCTCCTCTGTACTAGCCCCCTTTATCTGAGGTTTTCATTCTCTTCCTTCACAGCTTTAAGAAATTTCAAGTCTAGCCAAGGGGCTAGGGCATTGCGCAAAAGCCAGGCCGGTCGTTTATCTGGTAGAATAGGATCACTATGGGCCTTCGTTCATTCGGGATTCTGCTTGGTGCCCTATTGTTGATCGCGTCGGGCTGTGTGTCTGACCCGGATGTCGTGCCTGAGACTCTCAAAGCCCAAATTGATTCTTCCATCCCTTTTTCGAAAATCCTTGAAGAACCGACGAGTCATCAAGGAGCCGTGGTGCTTTTGGGTGGCGAGGTTCTTTCCGCCAAACGACTGACGGAAGGCACGCGTTTGGAAATTCTGCAACTTCCGTTAGACAGTTCCGAAGAACCCGTTGGTGATAAGACGGCTTCGCAAGGTCGGTTCTTGGCCTTTGAGTCTTCTTTCCTGGATCCCGCCACTCTTCCTCCCAATACCCGGATCACACTTGTTGGTGAAGTGACGGGTGCCACGAATGCCAAACTTGATGATATGGAGTACCGCTATCCGACCCTGACAATTAAACATCTGCATGTCTGGCCAGAACCTGAATTCAATCAACCAGGGTCTTCAGGCAATAGTTTTGGCATATTTGGTGGTGGCGGCACAGGGGGACGTGTAGGCGGCGGGGTGGGTATCGGGATTGGATTTTAGGATGATAGGGTGTCGCCTTGTCCATGATGTAATGTGGACCTGTATTCTATAAAAGTGAAACCTCAGGATGGGTAAGGTGAGTGATGGTTTGATAATCCTAGGGCTAGGGTTTTTACTAGCAGTGTTTACATGTCCGTTTCCTGCACAAGCCACGGTGGGATGGGAAGTTGGAGATATGGTGCTGGATTTTGGTCTTGATTTAGAGGCTGGGGAACAACGGGTATTAGTTGATAAAGAGGAGGTAGGACATCCATTTTTTGTTGAACTCACCTGGAAGTTGAATTCCAAAAATTGTCTCCTGCAGGTTCAAGAAGCGACGGATCAAGGAGATACCGTTATCACCACAGTAGTGAAAGATGATGGTCTGTTGAATGGTGTGGTGTCCCATGCCGTGCATCAGAAGGTTGAGGCGGTCGTGGTGACAGCGGCTGAAGGAAAACATTGTGAAATCGAACCATCGCAGGATGAATTCTTGGTCCTTGCCCGTGAGCCACGTGCTCCTGTTTCTGCTCAGGAGGGATTCGCGTCAGCTCCCATTGGTGCGGTCGTGATGGTGTTTCGAGCCACCACATTTTATTTGCCGCGGGATGTCACGATCAAGCCGGGTGAAAAGGTTGTCTGGGTCTATGCCGATGGGGCGCAAGAACCTCATAGTGTTACCAGCGGAAGTTGCAAGGTGAACGATTGTTCGGGAGGAGGGAAACAGTTCAATAGTGGGTTGAATCTGAATAAGCCCGGGCAGCGTTTTGAGCATGTCTTCAAACATCCAAGAACATTTCCTTACCACTGTGATCTTCATCTCGGGTCAATGCAAGGGACCGTGGTGGTTCAAGATTCTCACTAGGTCTCCAAGTTATTGCCCAATCTTTTGTCTCATTCCTAGTGACCGTCCTCATCTTGAACGAGAATAGGGTAGCCAAGATGACCGGACGGGTTCTGCATGTTAGTATACGAGCCCTCCGGAACCGACTCTGTGAAATCGTCCATTTCCCCCAAAACCTTTCATCTTATTCTGATTAAGCCTTCTCATTACGATGATGAAGGCTATGTGATCCAGTGGCTACGTTCGTCTATCCCTTCCAACACGATGGCTGCCATTTACGGGCTTGCGCTTGATTGCGCCGAGCGACAAGTTCTCGGAGATGATGTGCAGTTGTCCATTACCGCTTTGGATGAGACCAATACTCGTGTCACCCCACGTGAGCTGGTGCGCATGGTTCAGGAGGCGGGTGGCCAAGGTCTTATCGCCATGGTGGGTGTTCAAACCAATCAATTTCCACGGGCCATGGATCTGGCCAGAGAATTTCGCCGATCTCACTTGCCGGTGTGCATCGGCGGATTTCATGTGAGCGGGTGTTTGGCTATGTTGCCGACGATTCCGTCTGACCTTCAAGACGCTATGGATGAAGGGGTTTCTTTATTTGCCGGGGAAGTAGAAGGACAATTAGGCAGGCTCCTGCTAGATGCGTATTCGGGACAGTTGCCACCCCTCTATAATGTCATGAAAGATCCTCCTGGACTTGGAGGCCAACCGGTTCCCTATCTTCCTGCTCATTTGGTTCATCGTATGTCTGGTGCGCGCACGAGTTTTGATGCCGGGCGAGGCTGCCCGTTTCTTTGCAGTTTCTGCACAATTATTAATGTCCAGGGTCGCAAATCGCGGTTTCGTACGCCAGATGATATTGAGAAATTGGTGCGGACCAATCTTGCCCAAGGCATCCATAAGTTTTTTGTGACGGATGACAATTTCGCCAGGAATCAAGCTTGGGAACCGATATTGGATCGCTTGATTCAGCTACGGGAATTGGAAGGTCTGCAATTTAAGATCACCATTCAAGTTGATACCATGTGTCATAAAATTCCCCGGTTTATCGAAAAATCAGGACGTGCCGGCGTGGATCGGGTGTTTATTGGATTGGAAAGCATCAACCCCGATTCCTTGGAAGGATCGAGAAAGCATCAAAATAAAATTACGGAATATCGGAGCATGCTCCAAGCGTGGCATAAAGTTGGCGCGCTCACCCTGGCCGGGCTCATCCTAGGATTTCCCACCGATACGCCTGAGAGCATTACCCGCGATATTCAAATTATTCAAAAGGAACTCCCGATTGATCTGTTGTACTTTTTTATTTTGACCCCATTGCCGGGCTCGCAGGATCATAAGGAGCTATACGAACAGGGCGTGGCCTTGGCAACGGACATGAATACTTACGATTCCGTCCATGTCACCATGCCTCATGCTCGGATGTCTGAGCAGGAATTGTTGGGCGCGTATCATCAGGCGTGGGATACCTATTATACGCCGGAACATGTTGAGACTGTCATTCGACGTGCAAAAGCATGGCAGTTCAGTATGAATAAAGTGAAGTGGATGATGCTTTCGTTTTATGCCGCGGCAAAGGTCGAGTGCGTGCATCCCATGGATAGCGGAGTCTTTCGCCGGAAATATCGTCGTGATCGACGACGAGGGTTGCCTCAAGAAAATGCGTTACTCTTTTATGCGCGATATGGCTGGGAGATTGTCTCCAAACATTGCCGCTATGTCGGGCTCTATGTGATGTTCCATCGGGCATACCGGCAGGTCGTAAAGGGTTCGCCATCAGGAACGGTTGACATGGCGATGCAGCCAGTACAGGCAGAGGAACTCGATACGCTCGAGCTCTTTACGGCGACACCTGCTGCACAAATTGTAGTCGAGAAACTCAAGAAAAAACTAACCAACCACTCCGCAGCCCTGCCCATCTCATAATGTCACGATACGAGGTGCCAGCATCATTCCGCCTATGGCCATAGAATCTTCTGGTGTCCTCGCACATCTAAAAGCCCTCTCTCCTAACCATATATACTTTCTGGCATCAAAAGCCTATGTGCTACGTGGCTACGATTACTATGCGCAGGGTCGCCTGGAGTCGTATAGCTGGAATCACTCCCGAACGATTCTTGCCGCATCGGTGAGAGGGTCCAAGTATTATGCCGTCACGTTTTCTGTCGAGAAGGGGCAACTCGTCTACTCCTGCCGTTGTCCCTCATGGACGGCCTCGACGCAGTGCAAGCATGTCATTTGTGCGTTGTTGACGACGGTCAATCTCTTAGTGCCGGATGCCTTTCGAGTAGCCACCACGCGAAAGACCAGTCAAGAAGAGCTCTCGCAACAATTGTTGCAAGGTTCTGCGGCCTCTCAATCTGTGGCGAATCCTGCCCCCGTCCTCCCACGTTTTGAAGTGAACTTGATCGATCGCCAGGGTCAGGGCTTTATTGCCATCACCAATCATGGAAACGTCTGCCAGACGTTTTTGGGGATGCCGACGGAATTGGCCATCCTCTTGCGGGCCACACAGGATCCGGCCTGGTCGGTGCAAGATGCCCTCCGAGATTTTCTTAAACATCATGGACAGGCCTTTCCCATTTACTTTGAAAATACGCAAGGGCGAACATTGGTGGAATGGGCTCCGTCGATGACCTATACCATTAAAACAGAATTGGATGTGCGCGGAGAGAAGGTCATTGTGGCCGCTCGCAGTTTTCGGTTTGGCGTGGCCCAGGAACATGCGCAGTTGTTTATGGGCATGGTCGTTGATCTTGATGCGTACAAACTCGCGCCATTAGACAACGACCTGGGATGGACTCTCTATGATCTGTTGTCAGAAAATTACCATGAGAGAGACGACATGCCCTCGCGGAGGCCTTTCAACCGAGGGCTAGGGAAGCTGAAACCGCCATCCTGGCAACGCCAGGAAAGAGGCATCGGGAAGGATACGCGGCCAATATTGTCTATCCCTCTACACGAGTTTGCCAGTTTACAAATTGATCTCCCGACAAAAGAATCGTCTCACATGTTCCGGAACGTCCGATTCAAGATTGAGGGGCAGGAGGTGGCTCTTGTCCAATCTGATTTGGAAGACGATTTTCAGGCCAAACGATATCGTCTAACTGTGATGCCTGAAGCCTGGCTAGTGGATATGCCCCTCCTAGAGCCAAAGACGGCGTCCCTGGTTGCGGAATGCTGGCAAGGAGCAAGTTTCAGCGGAACGAGTGAGCAGGTTTTCAGTCTCTTTCCATTTCTGGCGCAAGGGGCTTCGGTTTCAAGTGGCTTACGAACCAAGAAACGGCGAGCGGCGTTGTTTGATACCTTCTTCCAACTCTGTCGCGTGAAGACGCCGGCTGAAGGAAAAAAGTTAATCAAGGCTTGTCTGCGACAGGAAGAGTTTCGTCCTTTTCGTATTAAAGCCGAAGCTGAGGAGATTCTCAATTTTTTTTCGGTGCCACTTCTAGAAAACACGGTGCGGTTACTTGTGCATGAAGGGCAATGGTGTGTCGTGCCAAACGATTGGGCGAAGGAAGCACAGTTGTATGCCATTCCCTATGAAATTTGGGGGCTGCCAATATTTGAACAGATGATTGGTCACGATGCGATGCCTCTTTCACAGGGTGCACTGTACGCCGGGTTGCCCGAATGTTATGCCAAAACTGCCGAGGCGGGCATCGAACTCTTTTTCCAAGACAAGCCCGTGGCCACCGGGCAATGGGATTGTTCGGTCGATGCACGGAGACCGCCGACTATCGATTGGTTCGAGCTTCGCCCAGAAATCATGTGTGATGGCGTGCGCCTTGAGGCACAAGAAATCCAGACTATTCTGGAACGCGGTGGCATCATGGAAGTCGACGGACAGGTGCGTATCGTGGATCAGAACACGCAGGAAATCTTGCGGGCCTTAACGGGGTTATCTTCCTCGAAGCTAACTAAAAAATCTGACGAGAAGAAACCCGTCGTCGTCCAAGTGCCAAAGTTGCAGATTTTGGATTGGGTGGCGCTGCGTAAGCGGGGAGTCAGGGTCATCCTCCCGCCTGATGATGAAGCCTTGGTGGAACGCCTCCTCAATTTCGAACGAATTGAACCCCGGCCCTTGCCTCAAGCGCTCAAGGCCACCCTGCGCCCTTATCAGCAAGACGGCTATCGTTGGCTGGGATTTTTGTATCAGCATCGGTTGGGGGCCTGTCTGGCGGACGATATGGGTTTGGGCAAAACCATTCAAGCTATTAGTTTGCTCGCGGGCATCCATGAAGGAATCATTCAATCCCCGGTTTCGAATCAAGGCCCGCATCTGGTGGTGCTGCCGCCAAGTCTCTTGTTTAATTGGGAACAAGAAATTGCGAGATTCTATCCCGACTTGAAGGTGCACACCTATATTGGGAAAGAGCGTCAGA
The DNA here is from genome assembly GCA_032128535.1 of Nitrospirota bacterium. GTDB lineage: Bacteria > Nitrospirota > Nitrospiria > Nitrospirales > UBA8639 > Nitrospira_E. Next base: position 850 of record JAQBGS010000014.1, on the reverse strand, counting down.
ATGACTTTGCGCATGCGGATGTGGTGCTGACCACCTATGGGTTGGTGCGCCGAGATATTGCCGTCCTTGAACACATGACGTTCCATGTCATTCTGTTTGATGAAGCGCAGGCCGTCAAAAATATTGTGGCGGGCACGACGGGTGCCGCACGACGGCTCAAAGGGCATTTCAAATGTGTCATGACCGGGACGCCACTGGAAAACCATGTGGGGGAATATTATTCCCTCATGGATCTGTGTGTGCCAGGACTGCTGGGTGGTTACGACAACATCAAGGGAAAGCTGAAAGCGCCGGCCCCGGATGTGCTTAATACCATCATGCAGCGAACCAGGCCATTTGTCCTTCGTCGCACGAAAGCACAAATCCTTAAGGAGCTTCCCCCAAAAACGGAAACCGACATCTATTTAGAACTCACGGATCGTCAGAAGGCCCTGTACCAACAGACCGTGGCCACCATTCGGTCCGCCATTGCCTCGGCATATCGCACAAAAACGTCTTCACAGGCGAGGATCATTGCGTTGACTGCCATTTTGAAATTACGGCAAATCTGCCTTTCGCCCCGACTCATTCAGAAAGACAGTACAGACACGTCTCCAAAATTGGGGTGTGTCGTCGAACGGCTTCAGGAACTCATGGACGAAGGGCATAGCGCATTGGTCTTTTCGCAATTTACGTCGTATTTGGATCTGGTCGAACAGGAATTTCACGTGCATCACATTCCCTATGTCCGACTGGATGGGTCGACCCCCACGGCCACACGAAAAAAAATCGTGCAGGAATTTCAAGATGGGAAGCAGCCTTTAGTCTTTTTACTCAGCCTTAAAGCTGGTGGGCAAGGATTGAATCTGAC
>JAQBGS010000013.1:0-3455 GCA_032128535.1 Nitrospirota bacterium | reverse complement strand
GCCTCACGGTGCCCGGCATTCGAGGACTGGTGCCTCGACATCTTGCCATTCGTGTTCGGTACCAGACTCGCCATGGTGTGCTGATCGAAACGGAATACAAAGGGTTCCTGGCCCGCGTCTTTCAACATGAAGTGGATCATTTGGACGGTCTCGTTTTTTTAGACCGGGTCGAAACGACTCACGATCTCGTGACCGAACACGAATGGCAGAAAATCATCGCTCAACGTTCCCAACCTTGATGATGAAAATCGTCTCCACACACTCCTAACCACCTTCGACCCCTTCTTCCGCCATTCCCCTTTCCATGTCTCCTTTTTCTCCTGTTCACCATTCTCTGATTTTTCACGTTCCCCTGGAATTTTTGGTGAGGAAATAGATACTTCATTATGAATTTTTAATTGACAATACGTAATTTTAATTTTACAATTTCCGTTTCTCAATTCGAAATGACCATCCTTCACGCCTGTCAGCCAATCAGTCGTTGATAATGAGTACATTGAAGACATTATGTAGAGGCATGCTCCTTAGCACCTTGGGATTCTTCGCCTCGGGTACCTTGGGAATAACGCACAGTTCTGCCGATATCTCCCATAACCCCAGCATTGCAGCAGCAGGCAGCACCACGCTTATAGATGGAGTCATTGAAAGGCTCAAGTCTGCCTCAACGGCTCCTCTGCCGGAACCGGCCGATGCCGTGCTTATTCGAATGAAGGAATGGCAATGGCATCGTTATCTCAAACATGGTTTAAACCTTCCAGATTGGATTGACCTGGGGCTGGAACACCGGACCCGCTTTGAAGTTAATGATCATCCGTGGCGAACCATCCAGCCAACAGGGCAAACGGATCCTCAAATTCAACAACGGTCCCGTGTGCGATTTGGCCTGAATGGGGGACCATTCAGATTCTTATTTGAAGGGCAGGATTCACGGGTTCACCTTAGCGATCTGAGTGAATTTGACTTTGTCAACACTGCCGTCAAAAATGAATATGACATCCTGCAAGTCTTCATATCCGCCACAGCAAGGAATGTGTTCGGAACCGGCCTTCGAACCGACTTGCATTTTGGGCGACTCACCCTGGACTTCGGCAGTCGCCGGTTGATTGCCAGAAACGATTTCCGTAATACCACGAACGCGTTCGATGGGGTGCATTGGCAATTGGCCCAAGACAAGGTCTGGCGTATTCGCGCCTTTCTGGTGGAACCGGTCATACGAGACACCGTTCAACTCGATGAAGAATCACAACGATTTGTTTTCTGGGGGACGTATCTCGAAACAGATTACATACCGTGGTTGAGGCTCGATGCGTATTATTTCGGGTTGAATGACAAGCGATTTTCGACGCTGAATTTACAACAAACATTGTCTACGCTTGGATTGCGTTTGTATAAAAATCCAGAAAAAGCCAGGATGGACTATGAAATTGAGAGCGTCGGACAAACTGGAAGTCTGGGTAATACCGACCACTTCGCGCACTTCCAACATATCAATCTCGGCTATTCCTTTGATCTCCCATGGTCGCCACGATTTCTGATTCACTACGACTATGCCAGTGGAGATCGCAATCCGAACGACAGCCAGTCCTCAGCCTTTAATCCACTCTTCGGTGCCCGGCGTTTTGAGTATACAGCCACTAGCAGTTTCGGACCGTTCTTCCGTTCAAATATCAGTTCTCCGGGATGGCGAGTGATCCTTGCCCCGGCCAAGGGCTGGAAATTCCAGGTAAAGCAACGATTCTGGTATCTCGCCACCTCGCGCGGCGCATTTGCTGGTAGCGGACTACGGGATTCCACGGGCGGTTCTGCAAATTATCTTGGGCATGATGTCGAAGTGCAGGTTCAGTGGAAAATCAATAACAATCTGGAATTCGATGTCGGCTATGATCACTGGTTCAAAGGCAGTTATTTCGATCGGCTCCCTGCTAGTGCGGGATTGCCACCTGGAGGCAACAAAGACACCGATTATTTCTATATTCTGACAAAGTTCAGGATATAGGATAATTCAAACTGGAGAATATTCATGCTCATCAGAACGTTTCTATTCGCCCTCCTGGTTTTTTTTCATATTATTTTGACGACGGCGTCGGCCGGAGAAGTGCGAGTAGCGGTGGCGGCTAATTTCACATCGACCCTCAATGAAATTTCTATTCAATTTGAGCGAGAGAGTAGCCATACCACCCTCATCAGTTCCGGATCGAGTGGAAAGTTTTATGCCCAAATCAAACATGGAGCCCCATTCGATGTGTTCTTGTCTGCCGATGCGACACGGCCACAATTACTTGAAGACGAAGGGCTCGCGGTGCCGGGCAGTCGATTTACCTATGCCGTGGGACGTCTGACCTTGTGGAGTCCCGATCCCCACATGCTCAAAGATGATGGGCCGACGGTGTTGTTGAATGGCCGCTTTGAACATCTGGCCATTGCCAATCCCAAGACGGCCCCGTATGGCACGGCCGCCAAACATGTTCTCGAAAAGTTAGGGTTGTGGAACCAACTAAAGGATCGAATTGTGCAAGGTGAAAATATTGGCCAAACCTTCCAATTTGTGTTTTCCCGCAATGCCCAACTTGGCTTTGTCGCGCTCGCACAGGTTCTGGACCCAAAGATCAACGGAGCCGGCAGTCGATGGAATGTTCCAGAGCATTTGCATGAGCCATTGGCCCAGCACGCGGTACTGTTGACCAATGGTCAACACAATGTTGCGGCCATGGCCTTTCTCGATTTTGTCAAAAGCCCAACAGCACGAGCCATCATCGAACGATTTGGTTATGGGCTGAAATAAGAAAGAGCGGCGACGGCGTCTCATTTAATTAGGCACCAGGCCCAAAAAAATATTTCCCTGCCCGCCCTTCATTCGACTTGGCGCAATGTTTCATAACGTCGGTTATCTTCTTCGTATTGAGGTAATCGGTAGGTCTTGTCGATCTGTACAACACGCTCGAGGCAACGCAGTGCAGAAATGTGATCGTCCCGCTCGCCATACAGGTCGGCCAGCAGACGAAGGGCCCCCGCTTCTCCCGGACCATTGCCTAACTTGATGAAATGTTCAGTCGCGTTATTGAGACAGGCCTCGGCCCGTTTGAGATTGCCCAGCTGAAGAAAGGCTTTCCCAAGCTGCCCGTAAGTAGTGGCCAAGCCGTCTTCATTCCCGACTTTGCGGTGATAGTCCAGAGCCGCGTGAAAGGCTTCAATGGCAGACTCGGATCGATTGAGGTGCAGTTCTTGAAGAGCCAGATTGCTATACAAAATACCCAAGGCCCGGTCATTGCCGAGAGGGGTTAAATAATCAATGGCTTCCAAATAAAACGCGTGCGCCGTTTCCGGCTGACCTGTGTCGGCTTTGAGGCTTCCTAAATTCACCAGGGTTTCCCCAATGGCATCACCTTCTTGCAAGGTTCGTTGAATTTCCAGGACTTCCCGGTAACAAGCCTCGGCTTGCTCATAGCGTTCTAACA
>JAQBGS010000012.1:0-7030 GCA_032128535.1 Nitrospirota bacterium | reverse complement strand
TTCTAGCCCCCCAGCGCAATTTACAGCAATACCCTCACTTTTTACACCTCCTTTTACGAAGTTTAAACTCATCCGCTAGAGAATTGTGTACGGAACTGGATGGTGTCTATAATTGATGGCATCTCGAAGCCTTTTAAACTCCAGACTTTATAATTATTGTTTTGCGCATTAATTAAAGGGAGGCCAAAAATGGGTTTAGCTGATAATGCTTGTGTGCCATGTCGCGGTGGGGTTCCCTCATTAGAATCTGAGAAAATCCAAGAATTGCTAGGTCAACTGGAAACAGGATGGACACTCAACGACCAAGGCCATATCGAGCGAACGTATGAGTTTCCTAACTTTGCCGACGCCTTAGCCTTTGCCAATCGAGTGGGAAATGTGGCTGAGATCGAAGGACATCACCCGGATCTCTATTTGGCCTGGGGAAAATGCAAAGTGGAGATTTGGACACATAAAATTCAAGGGCTTACTGAAAGCGATTTTTTTCTTGCCGCGAAAGCTGATAGGGCTTTCGCCCTTCCTCCCGTCAATCCCTAACGAACCATGGCAACCAGCCCCACCCTTATTCAGCCAGTCTCTTCTGGAGCGCAACAGATTGATCCGTCCGCGCCTGAATTCACCGCCGATTTCAGTTCATTCGGAACGAGGGTCGCGCTGGTCACCATGCCTTTTTCGTATTCCAAGTTTCCGTCTATTCAATTAGGCACGCTGTCGGCACTCTTAAAATCCCAGGGCATTGGAGCTAAAACGTATCATTTCAATCTGCAATTCGCGCATAAAATTGGTGTGCCTCTCTACGAGATTTTGTGCGAGAAGCGCGGGCTCTTTGGTGAATGGCTGTTTTCTGCGCTCCTCTTTCGAGACAACCCGAAACATGCCCAATACCCGCAAATTTTCAAGCCAGTCTTTGAGGATACGGCTAGAGAAGCAGGCTGTTCCATTGGCCACTTGGAAGAAATCGCTCGAACAATTGCTCCACAATTTTTAACCTGGGCACTGACAACCGTGGATTGGCATCACTACGACGTGGTCGGCTTTACCTCAACCTTTGACCAAAATGTCGCGAGCCTGTCTTTGGCGAAATTGATCAAGGATGTGTACCCAGATGTACGAATTGTTTTTGGTGGGGCCAACTTTGACGGGGAGATGGGCCTCGAACAATTTCGGGCGTTTCCTTGGATCGACTATGTGGTGAGTGGCGAAGGTGAACATTCGTTTCCTCCGTTGGTGAAAAAGATCCTGCTCAAGCAGGAAACCGATGTTCCACCAGGTATCGCTCATCGAAAAGACGGGGAAGTGTGCTTCACCCCCAATGCACAGTTGGTCATGAAATTCGACCAAGCCCCTCCTCCCGATTACGACGATTACTTCGCCGAACTTGGGGAATTAGATCGCCAAGGATCAACGGGCCTCAATCGCATTTTATTGTATGAAGGGTCGCGAGGCTGTTGGTGGGGTGAAAAACATCATTGCACCTTTTGCGGCTTGAATGCGCAGGCGATGGATTTTCGGGCCAAGTCTCCGACGCAGGTGGCGACCGAGTTGGAGTATCTCTCAAGCCGTTACGACACCAATCGCTTTCGTTTGGTCGATAATATTATCGACATGAAATATGTGGACGGCTTGTTTGGGCAACTGGCCCAACGACACGTGGACCTTGATGTCTTCATGGAGACCAAGAGCAATCTCAATAAACGTCAAATTCAAACCTTGGCTCAGGGCGGTGTGAAATGCATGCAACCAGGGATCGAAAGCCTCAGCCACGCGCAACTCAAGGAAATGGATAAGGGCGTCAGCCCATTGCAAAATATTCAATGTTTGAAGTGGAGTCGTTATTACAATATCGACTTGTCTTGGAATATTTTGTTGGGGTTTCCTGGAGAGACGAATGCCGATTATCAACGACAAATGGAGATCATTCCTTCGCTGCTGCATCTCCAACCGCCTGAATCTACTTCGAAATTATGGCTGGAGCGATTCAGCCCGTATTTTAAATGGCCAGAGCGATATGGCATTCGTCTCACCGGGCCAGGCTTGGCCTACGGATATGTCTATGATGAACGGAAGGTGGACCTGAACAAAATCGCGTATGACTTTGAGTATGACATCGATTGGAAAGTGGATCCTCATTTATATGAAGATTTTGTCCGCCTCGTCCGTGAATGGAAGGAACGATATCATTCCGCTAACCGTCCCTTCCTCTTTTTTTCAAAAGCCCTGAGCTATCTCACCGTGTATGATGGGCGAGGGTCCACTCCTACGAGTGAACGCTTTGACCACCCCTATGACTTTATCTTGGAATATTGCAATGACCAAGCCAAGTCGTTTGAGCAAATCCGAAAAGGTCTCCAAGATCAACCGGCAACTGGATCGGATCAGGAAATACAACCTCTCGCCGATCTCTTAACCACCCTTCAAAATAAACACCTCTTGTATGAGGAAGGGGGACGATATTTCACGTTGGCGTTACCCGTGAACCCTCACCGTTAATTTCACAATCTTAAATCTACGAAAAACCCTTATTTTTCACCCCTGCCTCTCCACATTCCTGTCTAAAGCATCAAGGGATTTTCCTTCTCCACTGCCCAAAACACCTCAACAAGGAATTTTTCTCAGGCTTGATTGACATTTTCTGGGTCGGGGGGTAGCCTATCAAGATATCTAGGGATCTGCCGAAAAGTCTTAGAACATGCTCGACCTAGGAAGAACCTCACATTGTTCTTCTAGCCATTCCTTTTTCTGGAAAATCATGCCCTTTCCTCATACCCTTATTGTCGGAAGCGTCATTGTGGCCATAAGCGCCCTTACGCCCCTAAGAGGATGGGCTGAAGACATCGCCGCTCTTTCAGGCCTTTCTTCTGAATCGTTCACAATCAATTATTCTTTGGCGACTCGTGGCAACCACTCGAGTATCTCCTCCAACGGTCAAATCGCTCCATCCCGTTTTGGGGGAGAAAACCGTCACCAAAATGCTATTCCCCAGACTCTGAATACCCAATCATCCAGTTCTGCGTTCCAAGATCCACAGGATGAGCGGCAAGCCAGATTCACACCGATCGCCAATAACGAAGAGGTTCCTTCGTATATTATTCACGAACCGGCAAACCATTATCAGGAAGCCGCCTCTCAAGAGGCCATGAACTTAGATCTACCTGATGAACCATCAGCCAAAGACGAGGAATTATCGGATTTTCAGGAGGACCTCGCCTACTCTGATGATATTGTCCAAGCACCTCTCATATCTCAGAATGATCGCTTCCCCTCATGGTCCCGTTTTGATTGGACTTTCTTAGAACTCAACCATTCACTTTTTCTTCAGGAAAATTCTTCGGAAATTTTGTGGCAGTGGCCCGTAGAAACCGCCTTGACTGAAGGCTTAACACCCCATTCCTATCTGACTCGTTTCGTGGATGTCTTGCACTCCGATTGGGAACCTATTGAACCAAGTACCTTCTCCGAATATGGAACGATTCCTCTTGTTATTAACGATGCCGTTGCCCAAAATTTGCGCTATTTTCAGGAAGGCATTCCTGATCGGTTTCAATCTTACCTCGACCGATTCCATCACTACAAAGAGGTTGTCGAACCTATTTTCCGTGAGTTTGGACTTCCCACCGAACTCATGTATCTGTCACTGGTAGAATCGGGGTTCAACCCGCGAGCCTTCTCACGCGCACGAGCATCAGGCCCCTGGCAATTCATGAAAGCCACAGGCCGCATGTATAAGCTCAATGTCAATTGGTACGTGGATGAGCGCCGAGATCCAATAAAATCTACGGTTGCGGCCGCCCATCATCTTCGCGATCTTTATGACCGCTTTGGCTCATGGCCGCTCGCCTTGGCCGCCTATAATGCGGGAAGCGGAAAGGTCGGACGGGCGATTAAAAAAACCGGGTCTCGTGATTTTTGGAAGATTCGCCGGACCTGGCATCTCCGCCGCGAGACTAAAGACTATGTCCCACGCTTCATTGCGGCTACCCTGATTGCAAAAAATCCTACTGCCTATGGGTTTCTCCCGCCTGACGGTGATCGGCATGAATTTGAAGAAGTCTTGATTGCAAAACCCGTTCAACTTTCGGCTATTACGGACCAAACAGGCATCTCGCTTGAAGAACTCAAACGGCTAAATCCCGAACTCAGGCGTAATATCGTTCCACAATCCAATGGTCTGGGCTACCATCTTAAAGTGCCCGTGGGCATGTCCTCATTAATCGCGGCCCAACATTCGACGCTTCCAGTTTGGACGCAGCCACCGCCGCCACCCACTCAATGGTACCAAGTACGTCGAGGTGACAGTTTGTCTGTGGTTGCCCGACGGTTCGGGATGAAAGTGCGTCAACTGAAGGAGATGAACAGTTTATCAAACAACCTGATTCGGGTAGGTACGCAACTGCGTGTGCGAGGCGGGGACGAAGATTACGGCGATGATCAAATCATCTGGTACCGGGTTCGATATGGAGATTCATTAGGCAAGATTGCGACTCGCTTCAACACTTCCATCGGCCAGCTCAAAAGTCTGAACAATCTTTCGACTCATTTAATTTACCCGGGAGATCGGTTACGCGTGAAGGGGACACCCTCACCTCAAAAATCTCCGACTGGGGATTCCAAATGGTACCGTGTGCAAAGGGGTGACAGCTTGTGGAGTATTGCGCAACAGTTCAGCGTGAGTGTGCGGAACTTAAGGGCATTGAATAATTTATCTTCCAGCATAATTCAAGCTGGACATATGTTGATGGTCAGTCAATAATCTTCATCAACGGTCGATTACTTCCCCCCTTCCTTCTCATCTTTTTCACCTTCTTCGCTCTGATGATTTGACGCCCCAGGAATTGCTGTACTCCCGTTCGTAGCTTCTGGTTCTACAGATTCCTTGGCTTCTTCGGGAGCCAACACCTTCACGCGGAGACTGGCTTCTGACGAAAAGGGAGAAAGCGGAAATTCTTGTATGAGTTGCTTATAATACTTAACCGAATCATCCATTTTTTCCTCAGATTCCGCTAACTTTGCCAATTCAAAAAGCACTTGATCTTTGTTGAGTGCGTGAGGATTTCCCAATACTGCGTCAAAGGCGCCTACCGCTGCCTCTCGGTTCCCATTCAGCAATTGAGCCAATCCTAACCGCTGCTGCACCAACCCCACCAGAATATGGTCTTGGGCATGTTCCTGAACGAACGAGGTATAGGCCTCAATCGCGCCCTGATAATTTTCGCCCTCCATTAAACTATTCCCCAGTAAAAACAAAGAGATTTTGGCACTGGGCGTGGCGGGGTATTGCTTAAGAATGTCCTGAAGCATTCCTGATGCTTCCTGAATATTGGCTTTGCCTTTCTCGACATCATCAAGTGGTCGGTCCAAATAGACGCGTTGAGCTTTCCCTTGCAATTCCCAAGCTTCTTCCTGCTTCTGATGGGAAAGCCAGTTGAGGGCGATAAGTCCACCTACCAATACGACAACTAAAAAAATGCCGCCCCACACCAACCCACGATGTTCCTCCACAAAAAACAAAAACTGTTCTTTGCTGGACAATGCCACAACTGGTTCAATGGCCGCCGATTTATCAGAGTGGTCTTTAATTTTATATCCCATCGTCCGTTCTTCCTCTCCAGATATTTAGAAAGAGTCCCTATGATTTTTTTCAGGGCACGAATACTAATGTGGTGCCTTATACCCACGTCTTTAGGTCATGTCAAACGGTATTCCACACTATTCCCACAAAGTTGACAAGGTCTAACTCCCTGTTATAATGAGGAAATTATTAATTTTTTTCGTTTTTTAGGCGGATAGCTCAGTTGGCAGAGCACTGCCTTTACACGGCAGATGTCGCAGGTTCGACCCCTGTTCCGCCTACCAATTTATGTTTGGCATAAGGTCGTCTCAATCTGATATATTGACCAGCCCATATCTACACTCAACTTCCCGTGTGGAAGAACGCTGTGGGCTGTTTGCCCAAAACCAGATTTTCACGGGGCCGTCGTTCAGCCAGGTTAGGACGCCAGATTGTCAATCTGGAAGTCGCGGGTTCAAATCCCGTCGGCCCCGCCATCCCATCTCACTTTGGTTTGTTCTGTATTTATCATCCCCCGTGTTTTGCTTCCGACTAGCCTAATGGAGGTATAAAAAATACGTTATGCCCTTTGCCAATCCTTCTGAGCTTCTGGGTTCTCTTGGATTATTGTCCATTGTCATATTGATGATCCTTGCAATTTTTTCAATTGTCTCTTGGGGGATCATCGTGAATAAGTTCCGTCAATTTAGACAAATCAATCAGGAAGAAGCCCGTTTTTTGCAAATTTATGAGGTTAACCCCGTCGACCAAAAACCCCTAAGAAATCAAGCTAAAAGCTATAGGCTTAGCCCCAGCTCCATGGTTTATCTTGGAATTACAGACCGGTTACCAATATCTTCTGATTTGTTTACATCTCAACATGAAATAGCTTCTCAAGAAGCTATCCGGCCACCCAATCGCCAATACTTAGAAAAAGTCGCGCAACACATCATCCAAAATCAAATTAACCGTCAAGAAGCGTACTTGCCATTTTTGGCAACCACAGGAAACTTAACTCCTTTTATTGGCCTCTTAGGAACAGTTTTAGGAATTATTAATGCGTTTGGGGAAATCGGCGCACAAGGGTCTGCCAGCATTGCGGCCGTTGCCCCAGGGGTTTCTGAAGCTCTGGTCGCAACCGCAGCTGGACTCTTTGCAGCGATCCCAGCGGTCATGGCCTATAACTTCTTTTTATCCAGAATCCGAAAAATGGCGTTTCGTGTCGAAGCTTTTACGATAGAATTTCTCAATACCATTGAAGAATCCGAAAAAGCCTATGAAGTGGAAGTTGCACAATGACCACAGGGTCCGGGCCTCGACAATTTCTTTCTGAAATTAATGTTATTCCTCTCGTGGATGTGGTTCTTGTGTTGCTCGTGATCTTCATGGTCACAGCCCCAATGTTGCATAGAGGATTGGATATTAATTTACCGACTTCGGCGGCCAATAATATTAAGGCTGAAGAGCGGTTGGTCGTCACCA
>JAQBGS010000011.1:0-2876 GCA_032128535.1 Nitrospirota bacterium | reverse complement strand
TCCATTCCCAAAATCGCAATAATGTCTTGCAAGTCTTTGTATTTCTGCAAGGTCCCTTGCACTCGTTGCACCACTCCGTAATGTTCCTCGCCCAAAATAGTCGGATCTAAAATCCGCGACGTGGAGTCCAGGGGATCAACGGCGGGATAAATACCTAACTCAGCCAATTGCCTGGATAACACAGTTGTGGCATCCAAATGAGCAAAGGCGGTAGCCGGCGCTGGATCGGTCAAATCGTCAGCCGGTACATACACGGCTTGGACGGAGGTAATGGAACCGCTTTTGGTGGAGGTAATGCGTTCTTGTAAGGTTCCCATTTCGGTACCAAGTGTTGGTTGATACCCGACCGCCGATGGCATACGTCCCAACAACGCGGACACCTCGGAACCAGCTTGTGTAAATCGGAAAATATTATCGACGAAGAGCAGCACATCTTGATGTTCTTCATCACGGAAATATTCGGCAATCGTCAACCCCGTTAAACCCACCCGAAGCCTGGCACCAGGTGGTTCATTCATTTGACCATAGACAAGGGCGGCTTTGGACTTTGAAAAATCTTTAGGATCAATAACCTTGGAGTCTTGCATCTCGTGCCACAGATCATTTCCTTCACGAGTCCGTTCTCCAACACCGGCAAACACCGAATACCCACCATGATGAAGCGCGATATTATTGATCAACTCCATAATAATGACGGTTTTCCCCACACCAGCACCGCCAAAGAGCCCGACTTTTCCGCCTTTGGCATAGGGCTCTAAAAGATCGACCACTTTGATCCCAGTTTCTAAGACTTCCGTTTTGGTTTCCTGATCTTCTAGGGATGGAGCCGGGCGGTGAATGGACCAACGTTTTTTCGTCTGAACAGGGCCGAACCCATCTACCGGTTCGCCTAAAACGTTCATAATTCGACCCAACGTTTCCTTCCCCACCGGAACGGAAATGGCTGCGCCAGTATCGACGACTTCCAGCCCACGAACCAACCCGTCGGTCGAAGACATCGACACCGCCCGGACACGATTTTCCCCAATATGCTGCGCAACCTCCATGGTCAGTGTGTCATTCCCCCCTTGAGAAATCGTCAGGGCATTAAAAATATGGGGGAGTTTCCCCGGAGGGAATTCAACGTCGACTACCGGTCCAATGACTTGTACAATTTTTCCGTTTCCAGTATCGGTACCCACCATATGCTCCTTGGTTGGAAGAGGTTGGGGAACAGTGTGAAATAAACGGTTCCAGAGCAACCCGTGATTTATTTGATGGCCTCAGCGCCTCCGACAATATCCATTAACTCTTTGGTAATGGCCGTCTGACGAGTCTTGTTATAAAACAGCGTGACTTTCTTGATCATTTCTCCCGCATTCCGTGTGGCCCCGTCCATAGCCGTCATCCGTGCCGCCTGTTCCGCTGCGGCCGATTCCAACAGGACTCGGTAGGTTTGAATTTCAAAATGTTTGGGCAGTAACGTCGCCAGCAATTCACTTTCGTCAGGCTCATAAAGATAACCGCCGCCCATTGAGGGATTCTCACTGACCTGAAGGGATTCAATCGGCAGCAATTTCTCTACGATCACTTCTTGCTGCATCACCGATTTGAATTCGTTATAAACGACATAGAGGTGATCAAACGTGCCTTCATGATATTGAGAAACCACGTTTTGTCCGATATCCAAAGCATGTTCAAAACTGAGCCGATCAAACACGCCAGGCCATTCTTGCCGAATGGGCCAATCACGACGTTTGAAAAAATCAATGGATTTGCGGCCAGCCAGGCTCACCGATACCTGTTTACCGTGCCGACGTTGTTCTTCTAAAAACTCCACAGCTCGGCGAAGAATATTCGTATTAAAGGCCCCACACAGCCCGCGATCACTGGTCACCACCAACAGTTCAAGTGTATTTCCATCACGTAAACTCAAGAGCGGATGCGAAGCACGATTCACTCGCTGACTTAAATTACCCATCACTTCCCGCAACTGATGGGCATAGGGTCGCGCCTTGAGAATACGATCTTGCGAACGTTTGAGTTTCGCCGCCGCCACCATTTTCATGGCTTTGGTAATTTTCTGAGTATTTTTGACGGAAGCAATTTTCCGCCGCAGGCTTTGCAGACTTGCCATAATTAAAGAAACTTTTCGAGTATATTATTCGTAGCCTTTAGATTTTTTAAACTCGGTGATGATGCGTTTAAGCTGCCCACCAAATTCGTCATCGATCTTCTTCTTCGATTTGACTTCGTCTCGAATAGTGGCATGTTTTTCTTTGATATAGGCCATGAGATCTTGTTCGAATTCACGGATTTTATTCACCGGCACATTATCAATAAAACCGTTGACACCCGCGTAGATGGATATCACCTGATCCGCAACGGGCATCGGCTTATATTGATCCTGCTTAAGCAATTCCACCATGCGGACACCCCGGGCCAATTGCGCTTGAGTGGCTTTGTCTAATTCACTCCCAAATTGCGAAAAGGCCGCCATTTCCCGATATTGCGCCAAATCCAGTCTGAGCGTCCCGGCTACTTGCTTCATGGTTTTAATCTGGGCCGAACCACCGACGCGTGAGACCGATAACCCCACGTTAATCGCCGGTCGGATACCAGAATAGAACAAGTCGGCGGCCAGAAAGATCTGCCCATCAGTAATAGAAATGACATTTGTGGGAATATACGCAGAGACGTCACCGGCTTGCGTTTCAATAATCGGCAAGGCCGTCAAACTACCGGCGCCTTTTTCATCGCTCATTTTTGCGGCCCGCTCCAATAACCGAGAATGCAAAAAGAACACATCACCTGGATAGGCTTCACGTCCTGGTGGCCGCCGAAGGAGAAGGGAAAGCTGACGGTACGCCGTGGCATGCTTGGACAAATCGTCATAC
>JAQBGS010000010.1:0-2644 GCA_032128535.1 Nitrospirota bacterium | reverse complement strand
CCCCGACCATACGCAATAGGATTAAAGATCTCGAGAAAAGTGGTGTGTTTAAAGTATCAGGCCTTATCGATCCTAACAAACATCAAGAAATGATTACGGCCCTGGTCGCAATGAACATCAAATCGGATGGAAAGATGGATCAAATATTGAAAAAAATAGGCCAATTAGCGAATGTCGTCTGGGTTGGGGTGGTTACTGGACGTTACGATATTATCGCAGAGGTTGTTTGTATAGGAGGGAAAGACGAATTATATCGATTTACCACTGAGACGATTCTCAAAATGGGCAACGTGGTTAGAAGTGAAACATTTATTATTATGAAATCCAGACATAACTGGATACGCCTGCACGATGGTGTTGAGAACATTTGAGCAGGAAATCGTGGGATTATGTCTCAGTATTAATATAACTGAAGCGGCAAGAAGCCATTATTAAATCAGTGCCGGAGGGGATAAGGCGATGAAAAAATATATTATTCCAATCCAATTCATCGTGGTGTTATTTGGCCTTTCTTTTAGTGGCTACGCTGAACAACCCAAGGAACCGATCATCAATAGTTTGGGCATGGAATTTGTTTTGATAAAGCCCGGCAAATTTATGATGGGAAGCCCTGAAGATGAGCCTGGCAGATATACCGGAGAAAGGTTACACGCGGTCAATTTGAAAAATCCTTTCTATATGCAGACCACCGAATTAACCCAAGCACAATGGAAAGCGTTAATGGGCAAAAACCCTTCCAGTCATAAAAGATGTGGGGAAACGTGCCCAGTGGAACAGGTTTCCTGGGAAGATGCGCAACAATTTATTCAGAAGCTCAACCAGAAAGAAGGCACCGACAAGTACAGGCTTCCGACCGAGGCTGAATGGGAATATGCCAACCGGGCGGGAAGCACGACAGCTTTTCCCAACGGCGGTATTACCAAGCTCCAATGTGACCGTGAAGATAATTTGGATTCCATCGGCTGGTATTGTGGTAACTCGAATAATATGATTCAGCCGGTAGCTCGGAAAAAGCCCAATGCCTGGGGGCTCTATGACATGCACGGTAATGTCCAGGAGTGGTGCCAGGATTGGTTTGGCGTCTATCCCTACGACGAGGTGACCAATCCGAAGGGGCCACCTTCAGGATCCTATCGAGTTATGCGAGGCGGCGTCTGGTACAGCCCGGCGCGCGATTGTCGTAGCGCCAGTCGTTTCGGAAGTCCACCACATTACAGGTTCCAACATATCGGTTTAAGGCTTTGCATGACGCCATGAATAAGAGCATGAATCCAATCAAAAAGGGGGTGATTCGGTTTTATAAGAAGATTATCTAATATCGGTTGAAACATTAATAACAACAAGGAAAATGGAGGAAAAAAATGAAAAAGGTTAAAGTATTTACGATTCTTGTTTCATTGGCTATTTTTTTCGGTGTTTTGGGAATCGCCTCAGCAGGAACCCTTGATGAAATTGCACAAAGAGGAGAAATCCGTGTCGCCTGTCAGACCCAGGGCGCTCCTTTCAGTTTTGTGGATAGAAATGGCGAGCGGACCGGTAGTTCCATAGCGCTTGTTGAGATGATCGCCAAGGAAATGGGAGTAAAGATTAAGTTCCTCAACTATGACTGGGACGGTCTCATTCCCGCCCTGCTCTCCAAGAAGGCCGACATGCTTGCGGCCGATATGACCCCGACCTTGAAAAGGGCCATGAAAATCTCTTTTGTTGATCCTTATATGTACACCGGAAGCGTGGTATTCGTGAAGCAGGACAGCCCCATCCAATCCATCGATGATGTTAAGAAACCTGGAACCAAGCTGGCTGTTTTGTTAGGCTCAACCGGTGAAAACGATGCCAAAAAAGCATTTCCCGAGGCCCAATTGAAGACCTATAAAGGCGGGGGACCGATTCTGATCAATGCGGTGGTTGCAGGTCACACCGATGCCGGGGTGAATGACGGGTCTGCCGTGAGTGGACAGGCTGCCTCTTTCCCGCCCGGTAGCCTCCGGATTCTGGATGGACAGTTGTCCAAATCTCCGCTGGCCTTTGCCGTGCGTTATGACTCTCCGGATTTACGCGAGTGGCTCAATCTTTTCTTTCTGCACATCAGCCTGGACGGTCGTCTGGATGATAACTTGAATTACTGGGTCAATTCTCTGGATTGGAAGAAAGATCATTAATCAATTTTTGCTTTTCAGGCGGGTGACTTTTTGTCTAGTGCGAGCCGGTTATACCGGTTCGCACCCCGTCGAATCAAACCCATGGCATAAAAACATTACAGGTAAAAATTATGCTCGAAGCCTTCAATTTTAGAGTTATCTTGGAATACATGCCGCTCTATATGCAGTGCTTCCTGGCCACCCTTTGGCTGTCTGTCTTGTCACTGATCGGAGCTATCCTGGTGGGAATAATTGCCTGCGCCATGCGATTGAGTCCATCTCGGGCCATCTCCAGAACCGCCGGTGTTTATATCGAAAGCATCCGTTCCACACCTTTGTTGGTGCAGCTCTATTTCTTCTATTTCGGTCTTCCAACCTTGGGTATTATGCTTCCGGAATGGCTTACCGGTGTTATTGCCCTGATCTTGAACAGTGGGGCCTATTATGCCGAGATCATTAGAGCGGGCATTCAGGCCATTGCCTACGGGCAGATCGAAGCTGGGATC
>JAQBGS010000009.1:0-5784 GCA_032128535.1 Nitrospirota bacterium | reverse complement strand
TAATGAATAAAGAGGCGTGTCACGGCGACTCCTATGGCATACAGCACAAGAGCCAAGCCATACGCTGGCCAAAACCCTAATTTGGGGACCATGGCGATCATGGTGCCCACATAGACAAACCATGGAGGTGAAAGCCAGACCAAATTCTTGGCGAATGAAACGGTCGGGGAATCGCCGGCATTGAGATAGATGAGGATAAATGTGACGCCGCTAATCACCGGCAAAGAACTCGCCAGTGCGGCGAGAAATCCCTTTCCTTGGCTGCCTAGATAGGTGGAAACACTTACCAGGGTTCCTCCGATAATAAAATACAACACATATTTCGCCAATTCTGTCATCGTCTCTCCTGTGGGTTTTTTGTGAAATGAAAGGAAGTCATCGTTGTGCCAGATAGTGCAAACCATGGCTTGGTATTCGATTGTAATCGAATGCCACGCTTGGACAAAATGGGTTTAGAGGAGTGCCGCCCGGACGGTGAGGTAGAGGATTATTACTTCCAGGGTATGGGCGATAATGACGGCGTAGAGATTGGTCAGGCGAATCCACATCCATCCCCATATCAGCCCATCCCAGACTGCGATCCAATGTACATACCCGAATGTGGAAACCATAAAGGGATCAAACGAGAAGGTGAAGGCGGATAGGAACAATGGCAACCATACCCAAACCTTCTGGGGACGATAGGAGGGGAGGGATCGTTGATTGGCCATATTTGAACAAAAAACCAGCAATCGTCCTAAAAGAAATCCTCGAAAATTCAGCTCAACCGCGCAGGCAATAAAGAGTATAAATCCGGGCACCATGACCCAAAAGGGAAGCTGGGCATGAGGCGTGTCTCGAAGAAAGGTGATATCGCCTCCAAACGCCGGGATGAGGTAGAGGATGACTCCCGCATTGAGGCATCCCAGGAGGATTCCTGTGACAGTTCCCCACTTCACTCCTAGTGTAATTTTGGCAGTTTCCAGGCCTAGCTTGCTCAGAATATTATTGTTGGAGGAAGCCCATAACCCTAAAGCCAAGTAAGCGCTAAGCTGTGGGATGAATTGCATGGACAGGCTGGATTGCCAATTTAACGGAAGGAGGTAGAACCCGAAAGTGGTCCCAATGGGAAGTAAGACCAGCCCAGCTCCTCGTTCCGAGTCTGGTTTCATGGATTGAGACAATCTTGCTTGGGTGGTCTTTAAGGTTATTGATAGCGTAAGGCTTCGGCAGCGTCGAGTTTTGAGGCTTTGATCGCCGGAAAGAGGCCAAACCCAATGCCGACTGCCACGGCAAACACAAAGGCGACGACAATGGCCGTGGGTTTAATAACGGCACCCCAATCGCCACCTCCTGGCATGGATTGCGCGACCAAGTTGCCAAAACCATAGGCGGCAAAAATCCCAAGAATGATCCCAAAACACCCGCCAATGACACTGATGGTCGTCGATTCAATAAGGAATTGTAGGAGAATATCTTGGCGCCTCGCCCCGATGGCTTTGCGAAGCCCAATTTCACGCGTACGTTCCGTAACTGTGACAAGCATGATATTCATGATGCCAATGCCGCCGACTAACAACGCGACAATGGCAATACCGCCGAGCACGAACCGAAAGGTTGAAATCGTTTGATCAATCGCACCCAAGAATTCGCCTTGGTTCCGTATGCGGATATCGTCCACTCCGTCATGACGCTGAATAAGAAATTGATGTAGCTTATGGGTAAATTCTTCCATCAGGTTTCGATCCGGCACATGAATGATCATCCAATTAATTTTGTCATTTCCCTTAAAGAAGCGAAGGGCGCTCGTAATTGGAATAAAGATCATTTCATCGTGATCGTTCCCGTTGACTTCTCCTTTTGGTTCCATAACCCCAATGACGGTAAAGCGATATTCTCCAACCGTCTGTTGTTCCTTCTTTTCCCCTTTTGTGCCATCGCTTTTTTTTATTTTTCTGCCACCCAGAAAGATTTTCACCTCTTTACCAATGGGCGATTGCGTGCCAAATAGGACTTCGGCGATAGTTTTGCCCAACACCACCGACCGGTTCCAGGTTTGGATATCGGCGGTGCCAATGAATCGTCCACTCGCAGGATGGAAATTTCTGATTTCGGAAAACTCAGGAGAGGTTCCAGTAATGCGTCCGCTGTAATCCCTTTCTCCGGTTTTAACTTGCCCATCGAATTCAATAAAGGGCGCGACTTTGAGTTCGGGAAATCTGTCACGAATGGCCAAGGCATCGTCATATCGGAGTTGAAGGTTACGTCCTGCAAACATGCGACGTTCGTCGATGGTCAAACGCTTTTTCCAGACAAACAGTAAATTGGTACCTAACTTTTCGATTGAACTGACCAGCCACACCTGTCCACCTTCTACAATCGCCATCATGGCAATCACTGAGGCCACCCCGATAATGACACCCAGCATTGTCAGGCCGGAACGCAGCATATTGCTGGACAAATTTTTGAGGGCATCGCGAAAGATGGCGCCAAGCATACAGGCCTTTAGATTTCTTGAAGGACCGGATGTGTAGGAGATCCGGTCGATTCGTCGGCTAAGACGCGTCCGTCTAAGAGCGTGATGCGCCGGTTGGCGCGTTGGGCAATAAGGGGATCATGGGTAATCATGACAATGGTTTGCCATTGATCATGGAGTTCGTCAAAAATCGTGAGAATCTCATTTCCCGACTGGCTGTCCAAATTACCGGTGGGTTCGTCTGCCAGAAGGAGTGCGGGCTGGTTAGCTAAGGCGCGGGCAATGGCCACGCGTTGTTGCTGCCCGCCAGAGAGTTGATTGCTGTGATGCTGCATCCGATCTTGAAGGCCGACTCGGGTTAAGAGTTCTTGGGCGCGGTCCTGTTGATGTACGCGGGAGGCTCCGGCATACATGAGTGGGAGTTGCACGTTTTCTAGGGCCGATTTGCGGGGCAAGAGATGAAAGGTCTGAAAGATAAACCCAATCTGCTGATTGCGAATAGTCGTGAGTTCCGAGTCCGGGAGTGTGTTGATATGGGACCCATGGAGCCAATAGTCGCCGCTGGTTGGCTGACTCAAGCAGCCTAAAATATCCAGCAAGGTGGTTTTGCCGCTGCCGGACTGTCCTATGATGGCTACAAATTCGCCCTGTTCAATCTCGATATTCAGGTCGTCAAGCGCATGAACGGCCACTTCGCCGGTGGTATAGATTTTATTGATGTGGCGTAGGGTGATCAGCATCACGTTGATGGGGTGGAGAGGTCTTCAGTCTTTTGCTGCAGGTTTAAAGGTGGGGATGACCACCTGATCGTGCTCCTTGAGGCCTTTCGTAATGACGGCTTGAGTATCGGTTCGGAATGCCACACGCACCTTCTGACTTTTTGGCGTTCCATTGCTCAGGACTTCGACAACATCATCGCCATTTTTAACCTGTAGAACCTCCAGAGGGATCATGAGAACATCATCTAATCGCTTCGTCACAATATCCACATTGGCGGTCAACATGGGCTTGAGGGCCTTGTTGGGCTCTGAAATGGCGATTGTGACGTCATAGGTCACAATATTCTCCTCTTTCACGCCTTGCGTAGCGATGGCGGTCACGCGCCCTTTGAACGCTTGGCCGGGAAGGGCATCTAAGCGAATGTCCACGTCTTGATCGACGGCCACACGCGGAATATTCACTTCGTTGATTTTGGCTGTGACGATCATTCGAGACAAATCGGCCAGTTTCATGAGTATGGTGCCCCCACCGAATGTTGCCGTTCCCGATGTAATTATTTCCCCGGGATTCACGAGAATTTCCAGGACGGACCCATCCGTTGGGGAACGAACCTGAAACTCTTCTGGCCGAGTGCTTTGCGTCGAGCTTTCCTGGTAGCGGTTGAACAGTTCTTTATTGCCACCCAAGGCAAGCAACAGTTGGCGCTCAGCGAGTTCCAAGCGGACCAGCGCGCGTTGGTAGTCATCCTCCGATGTTTCCAGGGCTTGTTGCGCAATGAATCCTTTCTTAAATAAGGATTGGGAACGGACCCACTCCCGCTGGGAGGTATTCACGTTCAGGCGTTCTTCCTGAATGGCGGCGCGAAGCTGGGCCACTTGGCGAGCCTGGCTGGATTCCTGGCGAATGATCGCCAACAATTCACCTTTTTTCACGGGCTTTCCGTTTGAGACAAACAATTGTGCCACTTCCCCGGAAAATTGCGACTTAATCTCAATCGTTTTCGAAGGCTGGATCGTTCCAGTTTCCGACACCCGCGTGTCTATCGAACTGCGCACGACTTCGACGGTAGCCGGTGGTTGTTCTTCGGAGGAATCGGATTGAAGGGCAGGGAGATAGGCATACAGACCAATGCCCGTGGCAACGATGAGAACAACTACGGTAAGTAAAACTTTTCGTGTCATGATTAAAGTCAGTGCTTTGATAAACTGTTTGGACTCATTGGGCGGCTTCTCAACTCGCTACACTCAATCAGGACTGGCAGAATTTCGCCATGCGGGAAAACTTTTTTTGCCGTGCTACATGTGCCAGCCTCTTAACTAAGTACAAATATCGTTCTTATTTATCGGATCTCGATGTTGTAATGGTCGAGGGTGGAGGCGGTGACCAGGCGTAGGCGAGAGAGCGATTGATTGTAGTCGAGAATGGCACGCAGTTCTCTCCCCTGGGCAATTCTGAGGTCCCGTTGAAATTCAATCACCAAACGGGTGGTACTTAATCCGAGGTTTAAGCGTTCCTCTTCAGCTTTCAGTTGTTTCTCGGAAAGTCGACGGGCGGATTGATTGGTGCGAATACGTTTGTAGTTCGTTTCGATTTGGCGAATGGCTTCTTTGACATCCAAGATGACTTGCTGGCGGACGCGTAAGAGCGAGGCTTGTTGTTGGTGGGTTTCCAGAACTCGTCGTTGAAGTTGGCTTTCCGCTCCACGATTACCGAGGGGATAACTCAACACCAACCCTCCACCCATGTTGTAAAAATCGGTGCTGCCCAAACGATCCCAACTTTCGGTTGGGTTTTTCCCTAAGCCAGCTAGGCCGAGCCCTCCTTGGAAGGAGAGATCGGGTAGCACTTGGTTTTTGGCGAATTGCGTTTGGACTTGAGAGCTATTCAGATTTTTATTGGCTTGGAGCACTTCCGGACGGTGTTCAAGCGCTTGGGTGATATTCTCATTTAGCGGGATGTCCGGTCGATGTTGTGACGGTTTATCAAGTGGGACCAAGGGGGTTGTTTGAGTAAGATTCCATTCTGACTGGCTGAGCAATCGCCGCAATTGGTCTTCTTGATCTTCAACCGTTTTATGTGCCAGGAGAATTTGTTCGATTCGACTGGCCACTCCTGCCTGGGCCTGCAACACTTCAACTTCCGCCATGACGCCGGCCTTGACCTTTTCCCGGTTGCTCGCCAAGAGTTCTTCCGCAGCTTGTAACGTGGCTCGAGCCACTTTTAGGTTTTCTCGTGCGAATACGAGTTCCCAATACGTCTGTTCGACTAGGGCCGTTACCGAGAGGACTTGTTGGACCAACTGGAGCTGTTCGATGGCAGCTGCATTCCGAGCAAGGGTGATTGATGTCTTATTGACCATGGGGCCCCAGTTACGCAGCAGGGGTTGTGTCAGATTGAAGGAGAGGGTACTGGCATACGAGGGATTAAATAGAAAACTGGTGGAGCCGGCCACGGAGTTACGGTTGGTATTAAAATCAAGGTCGTATGTGCCGCCAGAGAACAATCGTTGGGAATAGCCTAAATTGAATCGAGTGTCATTTTGGTCAAAAATGTCCGGTTCGTTGTCTACCGTGACCCCTCCCAATCCAAATACGGGTCGGTTGAGTGGG
>JAQBGS010000008.1:0-7507 GCA_032128535.1 Nitrospirota bacterium | reverse complement strand
CAGCAAGAACAAGAGAATGCCACCAAAGAGGGCTGTGGTGGCATAGGCCGAGGTTAGAAGTTTTGTAAACTCTTTGGCTAACTTGTCATACCGAGCTTCTTTGGTCTTCCAGCCGACAATCTCACAGACCCAGGCAAAAATCGGGACGCCCAAAACAAACCCGGCCAGTAGCAGATGTTGCTGTGCAACAATCCAGACCAAATTCCGACTGCCAATTCCTGGAACATCACGATACTCGACCGACATCGCTTTGGTTTCCGCCCCAGCCGCCATGGCTATAACTGGAAGGAGCAACACGGAAAGGAAACTTACCCACTTAAAAATGGTTGGCATTTTCCCCAGGAAGCTTTGGACGTTCGATTGCTGTATTTGGTTGGCCGATTTCATCACTAGGCCCCCTTCACTCGTACATTTTTAAGCACCGGAACAGATTGCGCATACTTATACCGCATGCGGTATTCCTCTTGCTAGCTCAGAAAAATTTCTATTCCTTGGTTTTTATTTCTTTTTCTCCGGCTGCATTTCTTTGACAGCAGGCCCTTTTGCCTTCTCATCATTGTATTTTTTTTTCGATTCACCGCCCTTTTCTTCTTCGAGTTTTTTTACCACCAGCTCGGCTTTAGCCAAAACCTTTTCTGCTTCTTTTAACACTTTTTTGGGCTCGATTTTCTCTTCTTTTGGTCCCTTAGAGATAAACTCATATTCTTCATGCGGGTGCGGTGTGGTTGAGGGTAACAAAGCCCAAAAGACAAAGACCAGAACCACCCCGGCACCGGTAAAGGCGGTTAACAGAAGTGGCTGATCAGCAGGGATCCGAAGACCATCCCAAAAGTTTGCTCTATCTTCTGCTGTTCCATCTAGAGACTTGGCATTTTTCGCAAACGATTGAGTGAGCCAACCAAGTCCATACAGCCATCCAAGTAAACAGAGAATGAGCACCCCTGTTGCCACAGTCCCCCACACGACTAGCTCCAGAGTAATCTGTTCCGCAACACCCAGAGCTGGATAGAGGCCTTCTTTGAAGGAATGAACAATGCTGGAGGTAACGGACTTTGCGACCCCGGTTCCTTCAGAGAGAATGATTTTGATCACTGGCAAGGCAATGGCTGAAAATACCGCCCATCGAAGCCAAAGATTTGGCCCTATTCCAGGTTGGGGGTCCACTTTGAGGCGGTCAATGAACACCGTTCTGGCACAAAGCCCCAAGGCCCAAATATCAACAGGGATGGACACTAATAACAACAGGAAAAACCCCGCGCCTTCCCAAGGGTGCATATGCGCCGCCAGCAACAGCAGGAAGAACACCATCTTGATGGGAAAGCCGGTCCAAAAGGTTGGCCAAAACACGAGGAGTCCTAATTTAATATTCGACATGGTTATTCGAAACTTAGTCTAAAAATTCTCGATTGATAATAGCTGAGTAGGTAAAGACCAGAATAAAGACCATAATGAATATCCAGCCAATTAAGGCCACCGGCCGCTTAAAGAGGTTTCTCTCGGGATTCGTATCAATAAAAGGAAGGGCTGCCAAAAAGGCCATAAAGGCCCCAGGGATCGCAATGGCCCCAAGGAACTGCCCCAATTCTCCACCAAAAATTTTGAGACGAAGCAACTGAAAGAGAAAGAGAAAGTACCATTCAGGCTCCGGATGATAGTCCCCAGGATCCGGGGTGGCTTGCTGAAGCAGGACAACCGGCTCAATAAAGGCCAATGAACAGATAATAAGGAACACGGTGGCCATGGCCACAATGTCTTTCCATATTTGACGAGGGAAGAAGTAATCGGTCTTGGCCTTGAGTTCTTCCGGCGTTCCCCTAAATGGTCCAGCTGGCCCGGCTTTTCTAAACAGGAAAATATGAAGGCCCGCTAGTCCCGCCAACGCTGCAGGCAACACCATGACATGGATGACAAAAAATCGGCTGAGGGTCATCTGACCAGGCGTGGGTCCCCCTTTGAGGAATCTGGCCATGAAATCCCCAATTATCGGGGTCTTATCCATAATTTCAACGCCAACCACGGTGGCCCAATAGGCTCGCTGATCCCAGGGCAACAAATACCCAGTAAAGCCAAATCCCATCACAATCCCAAAAAGTGCCAAGCCCACCAGCCATACCAGCTCTCTAGGCTTTTTATAGGCCCCCCATAAAAAGACTTGAGACATATGAGCAAACACCATGACCACCATGGCCGACGAGCCCCAAAAATGGTAACTCAGGAGAAACCAGCCGTAGTCGACTTCATGAATGATGTACTGGGTGCTGTCGTACGCATGGTCGGTACTGGGGACATAATAGAACATCAACAAAATCCCCGTGACCACCTGCAGGATAAAAATGAAAAGAAGTACCGATCCAAAGGCATAAGCCCACCTGGACCCACCAGGGATCGGCTCATTCAGCATTTTGGCCTGAATGGTCTTCAGACCGACCCGTTCATCAACGAACTCCACGATCTTTTCAAACGGATTGGGTTGGTTCACGGGCTGGGAATCCTGCTGCATGAAGGAATATTCCTCGATTTAATGAATGCTTTTTAAAGAAGACGAATTTGATTTTTTACGCCGGCCTTGTACTCAACATCAATAATTTTTATTTCTCCGGCGGCATCAATTTGCATAGGCAGGACATCCAGGCCACGAGGTGCGGGGCCGTCAATAACTTTCCCGGCTTCATCATAAAGACTTAAATGACAAGGACAAAGAAACACGCCATCTGGATTACTTTTCGTTTTTCTCCACTTGTACCCGCACCCTAAATGGGGACACTTTCCCGAAAATCCGATAAAGGGAGAATTGGCCTTATTGACATGAAGC
Organism: Nitrospirota bacterium; assembly: GCA_032128535.1. Taxonomy (GTDB): domain Bacteria; phylum Nitrospirota; class Nitrospiria; order Nitrospirales; family UBA8639; genus Nitrospira_E. The sequence goes on along the minus strand of JAQBGS010000008.1, from coordinate 4,695 downwards.
ACATCACCTTTATTATCGAAAAATTTGATATCGGTTCCACCATAGACCGCTTTTTGAACTTCAGGAGTGCCTTTCACGATCCAAATATTCTTTTCAATTTGTTGTTCCGGCATAAACGCTTCTTTAAATCCTCGTGTAAACTTAAATTGGAAGCCAATATTTTCCTTGTTCACTTTCTTAATGTTTCCAACAGAAAACCAGGCATTGTCATAAGGCTTAAACATGGGCTTCATTAGAAATTTCAACACAGGGTATGCCAGCGGAAGCGCAATGAGCGTCCCAATTGCATGCGTCATATTATTAAAAAATGTTCTTCGAGGAACGCCCTGCTCCAGACAAGGAAGTGGCACCAAAACTTCACCCGGCTCTACGTGCAGATGATCTTCAAGATGGGCAATTTCAACTTCATGAATCGTGACATAGCGATCACGGTCAATGGCCGGAAATCGCACAAACTCTTCTGGGGAACAGCGAAGAACAATTTCTTCTTCACTCACCACCTGTTGAACTTGCCCAATAGGAATCTGACGATCAACGCCCTGCGTTCCTCTCTCCTTCACTACCACGTGACTAATTTCATGCGACAAAGGGTCGACGATCACCTTGGAAATCTTTCCGACTTCCTGATTGCCGCACAACGCTTTGGCTGTGAGTTTCGGTTGCATATCGAAAATGAATCCTTAGGCTTCGCTAATTCATCTTAATCGGCTTGGGGGTCTTCACTGAGGTATCTTTCAAAGTTGCGAGAAACGCCACAAGGGCATCAATTTCTTCGGGGAACATCAAATCACGGTATTTATCCGGCATTTTTCCCTTCTTGTACTGCTTATCAAATCCTTCCGCCTTCCATTTTTTGGGATATAATATTTTCTCTTTCAGTTGTTCAGGGGTCATGAGATTGCCAATATTATCCATCACAGGACCTCGTTTTTTCCCACCTGACCCAAATAATTTATGACAGTTATAGCATTCTTGAAGTTCCCATTGTTCCTTCCCGAGCGCCACCATATCACCAGAGGCAGCCCCACCCCCACTAGATGTGGCCACCGCTTCCACTTGCGCCCCAGCTCCAAGCGAACTCAGCTGTTGCGTAATGGTTTTGGCTCGTTCATTTAAGGCTTTAGCCCTAGCAATAAGTTCATCGGCTTTACCCTGCTCCGATCTGGCCTTTCGAATTTTAAGAACTTTCTCAATCTTATCGGCTTCATCAGTAGGATCGAATTGAGGCAGTAGGCTTGCCCCAGCGACATAGAGCCCCGAAAGCAGAACATAAAACACTAACAGGGCCCCGACAGCCTTAGCACCTTCCAATCGCTTCATAGGAGGAGCATCCAAAAGAATAAACACAACCGCCCCTAGCATCGCATAGATAAAAAACATGCCCTGAAAGACAGGCGGGAAATGCGTTTGTTTCGCGGCAACAACCAATATCACTCCAATGATGATTCCGATCGTCGTTTTCTTTAGTGCACTTTTTGTGAAGCTTTGGTTCGCCATACGATTCCTTTTCTTTTCACCCTCTATTCGTTTAAGAGGCTCTAGCAGGAACGGCCAGTTTTAATGTGCTTCAGCCTTCGAACTTGCAGGCTTCAGAGTTACCAAAATGGCAAAACTTACTACAGCATAGAAAACAATCGTCACACCTGTTATCCACCAAGCGGAGTACGCCAATGTGGGCGTAAAGGCTTCTGCCGTGAAATCTGGCACAAGATTATACACATGATAGTATTTCCGGGTGAGAGACCGAACGGTTCCCATCAAACCCATCGTCCAAATTGCACTAAACGCCAGGAATATCAAGACAAACTGTGAGGCAAAGTCGATTTTTCCCCAAATAATCGTCCCTCGTTTAATCGCCCGATTATACATAATGTAATTCACAATCGTGAGAAAGACGAGAGTAAACGCCGCGGCATTTTTCGCCGGCATGAGGGCCAACTCCTGCGCCCACTCAGGTAGCTCAAGTTCATGCGTCGCTAATCCCTGCGTCGGTACAAACCCATGCGGCGTCATCCAGATTGCGTCGGCAACCACAATCATCAGAAATCCGATTTTAATCATGGTGAATGCCGACACTGTGAAGTTTTTCAGCCCAGGCAGTCTCCCAAGAACCATTGGAACAAAAATAAGCGCTGCCAAGAAAATCAACGATCGCCACTCTGGCGGAGGGAACATCTTCCAGGCAATACCCATCACGACTGGCATCACAAGCACGGCAAGAGCCACAAAACCAGACATTCGTATCTGTTCCACTCCCTCGATGCGCTTTAGACTTAACCAGATATAGTAATTACTCGCTAAAAAGATGAGACCAATCATCGCCCCTTGCATTTCAAAGAACATCGACAATTGATCAGCCATCATATAGGGACAGATTGACGCATCATAATCACAGAGTTCGTAGGCCAGGAGGTAACCCATAAACGGAAGCAACAGCAAAGCTCCCACTCCAATCATATTGCCCACAAAGCCCATCCAGTCATAATAGGAGCGCTCTTCATCGGTTTTCGACCTCATATACATATAGGCCGCAATCAGACCGGCGATAAAACCTCCAAAGGTGACATTCCCTACCAGCCTATGAAGATTGAGAGGCATCCAACTAAAATTGGACATCTTGTCCCAGAGACTGGCGGTTTGAATAAATTCGATCAATGACACCCCCTCGGCGGCTTTGGCAGGGGTATTCATAAAGGACGTTGGCCCGTCAATAACAAACAGCGTGACTGTCCCTACAATATTCAAAAGGATCCCTAACGCAATATGACGCCCTTTCAAGGGTCCTTTCATAGAATCCCACGAATAGAAATACGTATAAAGAATAATGGTTTCCAGGATAAACAAGAGCGGATAGATGACCGCGAAAACAAGGAAGAAATGCTGAATCAGCCAGGTTGAAAAGTCTGGATAGGTGCCAAGCAGGACAAAGAGAAACAGGCCACCAGTCAAGGCCGTCATACTATAAAGGATGACCGTCACCTTAATGACTTCTTTAGCTAGGCGATCATACTTAGGATCGTTGTTTTTATACCCCAGCCATTCGGCCACCACCACAAATATAGGCGCACCCAAGATAAAGGCGGCAAATAATATATGCAGGTTGGCAACAACCCAGACTGCCGTTCGATTTCCCGCATAAGGAAAATCCACCTGAGGGGCTGGAACCTCCTGGCCATATGCCAGAGCCGCCCCTCCCATGAGCAAGCCTAAGACCATCCATAAACTTCGATGTAAGGTTTTCAAGGGTTGTCCCCCTCCTTTATCTTTCTTCTCGTTCCTGGGATTATTTTTTGGCGTTTTTAGTGGGCCGCATCCCCTACAGGTGTCTCGGCTGCAGGCTCTTCAGTTGCAGGCTCTTCAGCAGCTGGAGCTGATCCTGCTGTTCCTGCCGCAACCCATTTATTAGCCGCCACATCCCATTCCTTGCCATTGAGACCAAATGTGGCTTCAAATGCAATGACCTTCCAGATTGCGTCTTCAGAAAGTTTACTCTTCCAAGCTTTCATTTTGGTGCCTTTGACACCCTCATTAACCCGCCAAAACCAAACCGAGTCCGAATAAAGTTCCATCTGTTCAGTTCGGCGGAAGTCTCGAGCTCCAGCTTTAACCGGCTTCCCATTTTTCCCATGGCAACTGGCACAATTCACATCAATATTTTGTTGCCCTGTAAAGATGGCCTCTCCCTCTTTCAGAATTTCTGGATTATTCCAATAGCCATCAGGCATATGTTTATCGGCATATTCTGGTGGAGCTGGGGGTGGAGGCTTTGGTGGACCCTCATCCCCGCCACCACAAGCTGACAGCGACAATCCCATAACCGCTGCGCCAACTACCATAAGACTTTTCAGATTTCGGTATTCGTTCATTGTTCCCCCTCGCGTACGTAATGTATTTTGTTCATAATCATGACCAACTGACTTTGATCATCTCTTTTCGAAAAAGCTCCCTCTCAACGCCCTCGAACTACCCAAAGCCCCCCATACCTTATGGGGCCTTCGGCCCCGAAAAAAGACCTGGCTTTTTATCACAGACTTGCGTCGAGCGTCAATCAATTCTTCTATGTAGACAGGGGCCCCATTTCCCCAATCGTGCCCAATATTTCACTGGACACCGCATCAGGCTGAATATCGAATTTTTTGATGTTAGGGAAAAAAATGTAGAAGAAAAGAGAACCAAGCTGGACGGGATTAACTCACCTGAGGCTTTTGCCACTTTTGCGCCCAATCTTCCCAGGAACGACCAAACGCCGTATCTTCTCCGCTGAATTCCACTTCGGCAATTTCGTCGCACTTTATAATGTAGGGCTCTGACCGATTGGCCAGATACATTTTTATATGAGGATGAGGGGTTCCTTCCTGACGGTCGAATACGTAACCTAGGGCTTGCTCTCCTGTCTTGAGATGAATGGTTACGTCGCCTCGATAGTCACACGCACGCTCCATAGCCTCTCGCAATGCAGTCTCATTATCAGTTTGCAAGCGATGTCCTTCCCAGGATGGCGGGTGGTTTTCTGGAGGCAGATGATCACACATGACTCAAACGCTCTCTCGGGTGTTCAATCGAGGTTTACGGGGGCAGGAATATAGGCTAAGCAGCCAGTCGGTCTACACAGAATTGGGGAAGAAGGTGGCTCTTAACGTTCCGAAAAAACCGCCACATGAACCGAAGGTGTCTTTTAAGGCTGAAGCTTCAAAG
>JAQBGS010000007.1:0-3469 GCA_032128535.1 Nitrospirota bacterium | reverse complement strand
CGCCTTTTTTGACCGCAGTTGGTACAACCGCGCGGTGGTGGAACCCGTAAATCAATTTTGCACCAAAAAGCAATATCAGACCTTCATGCAACAGGTGCCTGAATTTGAACACATGTTGTACGAAGATAATATTGAAGTCATTAAATTCTGGTTTTCCATTTCAAAGGAAGAACAAGATCGTCGGTTTAAAGCTCGCAAGAAAAACCCGTTGAAACAATGGAAGATCAGCCCAGTTGACGACAAAGCCCAAGAACATTGGGACCTCTATACCAAGTATAAGGAAGAAATGTTCAGCAAGACGCATACCTCCTACGCCCCCTGGGTCCTTGTGAAAGCCAATAGCAAAATCCGCGCACGGCTTGAAGCTATCCGCCATGTATTAAATACCGTCTCCTACGAGGGAAAAGACAAAGCGACAGTGAATCTACATCCCGACCCCAATATCATCCTCCGCTTCCACCGCCGCACCGCTACCGAAGATTAATCACGCTTCCGATAGTTCAAATCATCTTCCCCGCCCCACTCCTCTTGAATGGGACCACTCTTTCTCCGTCTTTAATCTCACTGAAAGTCTGTAACAGTCGGCATGATTGAAAGACTCTATTTCACAGAGGATCATGCCATGAAAGCACTCTCTCGTCGCCAACTCCTTCAACTCACTGCCGGTCTTGGCTTAGCCTCGATCATTCCCCAACCTCGCCAAGCTCTGGCAGGGATGTGGAGTCAACTCTTCGGGGAACCCAGGCGTGAAATGTCTCCCATTACTCCCAATGAAGAATTTTATATCACCTCCTATCGCACCCCACCATTTGTCTCCGCGGAACAATGGACGCTATCGATACGTGGGCAAGCGAACACGTCTTTCACGTTGACCTACCCGCAATTGTTGGCCCAACCTTCTGTTTCTGAAATTGTGACGTTGGAATGCGTAGGAAACGGTGTGGCCGGTGAAGCCATTGGCACCGCCGAATGGGAAGGCGTGCGCCTCAAAACCATTTTGGAACGCGCGGGCGTCAGAACCCAGGCCTATGATGTGATCTTTCATGCCGCAGACGGCTACTCGGATAGCTTATCCATTGAACGGGCCATGATGGATGATATGCTTATTGCGTATCGAATGAATGGCGTGCCACTTCCATTGGGACATGGATTCCCCGCAAGGATAATCGCCCCCGGGCATTACGGGATGAAACATGTTCAATGGCTCACCGGGATTGAACTGGTGACATCGGATTACAAAGGGTATTACCAACAAAAGGGGTGGTCGGATGACGCAATCGTCAAAACCATGTCCTGGATTACCGATCCGCAAACTGGTGATGTTCTGAAGGCAGGAAGACGATTGCCGATTAAGGGGTTTGCGTTTGCGGGATCTCGAGGCATTCGCCAGGTGGAACTTTCGACGAATGGCGGAACCACCTGGGAGCTGGCCCGCCTGGCACCGGCCCTTTCACCCTATTCCTGGGTGCTGTGGACGTATCCGTGGGAACCTTCCAGACCCGGTGATCATCGTCTTCTGGCTCGGGCGACCGATGGAACCGGCACAGTACAAGCGGCCTTGGAGCAAGAGCCCTTTCCCGATGGGGCTTCAGGCATAGCGGAAACGATCGTGTCCGTGGGATAAGAACAGACAATAGTTTTTGGAATCCGAAAAACCGGGTAGTCTGCACTCCTTATGTAGGAAAATTGCATCTTCCCGGGTCTGTAGGAAATGTGAAAGCCTGTAATATTTCTTATGACTCACGAAGTTGACTGAGATAAATAATTGGGCTTCCCGCTATTGTACTGCCCCGCCCGTTCCTGGTTTGGAATATGAAAGCCTATGCCTGATGAATCCGGCAACTGTAGCGGATGAGCCTTGTTGGGTTCCGATTGCACTCAGTTGCCCTTACCTTCACCCGCCTTGGTATGAATCATTTTCCGTGCGACAGGACAGCCCTCATAAGACAATGCCTTCGCGACGCAACAAGCTCCTTAAGCTCTGGATCACCGGAAAAACCTCCTGGTTGAAGTCGGCACCTTGGCGATCAAATGCTTTCTGTTCTTCCTCAACAATCCACCGATCTTCGGCAAAGATTCTATTGGTAAACCACACGATAAATGGCCACAAGAGGTGGATGAGTCCGGGAAGCGAGGGTTTCCGGACCATCATCAACCCAAAGGTGTGATTCATTCGTTGCGCCCGATCCACGGGAACATACACATTCCACAGATTTAACGCAGGGTCTTTACTTCCGGCAGTCCAGAACTTGAGCGTTTGATATGGGTAGTTTGTACAGATGGTCATAAGATCATGTTTCGGGCCATCTGCCGATTGTTTGGCGCTCCCCAGAATGAGTTTTTCTCCAAGCGGTTGTGCGCCCTTGATCCGGGAGAAGGTATAGTCGACTTCCACGGCATGCGTCCGGTCTCGAAGTTCCAGAAAGACCGTTCGGATCCCCCCCATCAGTCGACGATGCAAAAACTGATGGTTCATGTCCATAAGGTTCTCATGCATGAATGAGTAATGGCAGCTTACCTGACGGTCAAGGTAGCGCGTCTTATACTGCGGATCGTCGGCAAAGGACACGTTCGGGAACTCAACCTCTTCAACCCTGCTCACCACCCCGGGAAACACAAACACCAGCCCATAGGCTTCCCGACAGGGATAACTTCTGACTCCTGCCGGCCGTGGTTGGTCCTTTTCCAAATACGGAACACCCATACATCGCCCGGTTTGGTCAAACGTCCAGGAATGATACCCGCACTGGAGATGCTCTCCATGCACCACTCCCAAATGGAGCGGAACCTGTCGATGGGCACACCGGTCCTCGAGAGCATAGATCCGTCCACTTGCGGTTCTGACCAACACGATGGGCTCGCCGGCAAAGGATACTCCAAGCATCTTTCCCTTTTTCAGATCTCTGGAGCGTGCGAGCGGATACCAATTGTCCGGGTGAAGCCCCGTTTTTCTCAAGTCAGATGTGGGAGTCGTCTGCCCTACCCGGGACGTAGAGCCTTCCAGGATAATGGGAGCGCCGCTATCCTTCTGTCTGTCTACGTGTATTTGAGATTGCTCAATCATGCCGTTCTCCAAAAAATAAGAAGACAAATGTGAAGAGAAACGCCTGATAATCTTCAGCGATATAAAGAAGGAATTGAAATCGTGTGAGGTTTTGGACTGCCATCAAGCGAAATGAGGAATAAGAGGCTAGGGACACGAATAATTGGTTTCTAGGGCACAGTATAAATCAGGTGATCAAAAATATCGAGTCTGACCAAATCTTTTTCAAATGCCTATTTAGCTTACTTGCAACAGCAGGAGAGCAATGGGACATGCCGGCATGAACAAGGGGAAAGGGACAACAAATGGGGTGGGAGTCTTCGTCCGACAGTCCGACCTGGACGGCCGCTCACCGCGTCCGAGTGTATCTATCATCGTTTGCGCCCTGCCAAACTGCTCTGCTTCATTTCGTTGATCTGGTTTGTC
>JAQBGS010000006.1:0-8917 GCA_032128535.1 Nitrospirota bacterium | reverse complement strand
GGGTTCATTCCACAAGAATCCATCAATGCACCTTCCGCCACGTGAGTGATGACGAAAATACCCAGCGCCAATTGGAAAGAATTATTTTCAGAATCATTGAAGGCGCTAAAGGTTTGTTGTGAATAAGACGGCTCAACAAGAAGAATAGTTGTCCTTTCCCATACCGTGGAACCTTGTTGGATGTGGATGTGTTGAACAACCCCAGTCTGCAATTGAGCGTCTGAATTTGATGGTTTCCCAAGACACTGAAACTGGAGCTTCTGGCCTTCTTGAACGGGAGGCATGCCTTGAATGCGTAACTCTAAAATAGCGGTGGTCAGGAGTTGGATCTGGCCTTCCCAATTTCCACCGAGACAGTGGAAATACAAGGGAACCGAAGAATGCTGTCGTGAGGCATTTTTCTCAACCCACACAGGCGGGTGGGATTCTTTCGGTACAAACTGGGCAGCCCGTGGGGATAAAGATTTCGCGGATTCGATGAGGATTCCATTCATCATAAAACCTTCCTTCATACACCTAATTATTTATACCTACTAAACAAGCCAAACGTGTTCTCGGGTTCAGAAGAACCCCAACAGTTTTCAACCCGAAGAATGAGAGTCTTTTAAAAATGAATCGGAGAAGGCCACCTGACAGGGGAGGGGTTGACCTGAATCGTGTGATACATTCAGCGTGCCTTCAGATTCATCTTCTTGCTGCTTAAGACTAGAGCAACCTGAATGCCAGATTGTTTGTTCTTTTAAGACTCAAGAATCCACCGGGACAGTCCTTTGAATTACTGGGAAAATTTTTCCGAAAGACGTGAATGCCACCTGCACAACACATGGTGGAATGCGGCCTGTGCTGTTGAGCAACTGACAGGGTTAGCGTTTTGGCGTTGAGATCATTGACACAGTCTGGCCTCTTTGGCATTGACTCCGCCTCAGGAGGTACCTAGAATTCAGACACCACCATCAACATCACGAGGAGGTTCGTATGAAAAACGGCACCATCCGCAATGTTGTTCTAGCCTCCTATCCTGGAGCCGGAAAAACCAGCCTAACCGAAGCCCTGGCCTTTTCAACGGGACTCATCCCCACCATGGGCAGCGTCCTCCAGGGAAATACGATTGCCGACTTCGAACCGGAAGAAGTGCATCGCCATCATTCCTTGAGTTCCGCGCTCCTTCAATTCGAATGGCAGGGGACACGGATCAATGTGCTCGATACGCCAGGCATGGTTGATTATGGAGTAGAAGTTCAATCATCGCTGAGAGCCGCCGATGGTGTGATCCTCGTTATCGGTGCAGGGACGGGGCTTCGATCAGAAATTGAACGGGTGTGGGAGGCAATTCAAGACAATGAATTACCGTGTTTGATTTATATCAATGAATTGGATAAGGCAGGGACCGATTTCAAGGCGATTTTGGGGGAATGTGAAAAGACGCTAGAACTCAAGGGTGTGCCGCTCACCATTCCGGCCTCTCAAGATGGACAATTGATGGGAGTCATCGATCTGCTGTCGCGCCAACTGGTGACTTCCAACACGCAGTCATCAAAAACACAGCGAGCCGACATTCCAACAGAGCATGAAGCGTCGTCCGCAGAACATCGTCGTCGCCTCACGGAACTGGTCGCCGAAACCAATGATCAATTAGTCGAAAAATATCTCACCGACGGTGAGTTGTCTGATCAAGATTTAATCGATGGCATAACGATGGGAACGTTAGAACGGAAAATTGTGCCCGTTCTCTGTGGTTCGGCAACAGCACATGTCGGCATGACCAGCCTCCTGGAAGCCATCACTCAATTTCTGCCCTCGCCGGAAGATCGTGCCAAGCTTCATCCCTTGGTGGGAACTCAACCACAAACGCACGAAAAATGTCGGCAACAACCGGATCCCCAAGCGCCGTTTTCTGGGTTGGCATTTAAAACCACAATTGATCCATTCATGGGGCGCTTGACCTATGTTCGGGTGCTGTCAGGGACGCTGCAAGCCGATACGGCCTTTTTTAATGCCTCTCGGCAGACCAAAGAAAAAGGTGGGCATCTGTTCTTTTCGATCGGAAAAAAACATCAACAAGTCGGCCAAGTCTGCGCGGGAGATATCGTGGCCATCGCCAAACTCAAAGATACCCAAACCGGCGACACCATTTGTGATGACAAACATCCTATCCTCTATCCAGGTCTCACCATCGTGAAACCCGTCATGTCCTATGCCTTAGAAATCAAAAGTAAAAATGAAATCGACAAGGTCAGCTTGGGGCTACATAAATTGGTCGAAGAAGATCCGTCCTTGGAATTTCTGCGAAATGATGAAACCAAGGAAATGTTGTTAAGTGGGGTAGGGCAAGTACACATCGATGCCACGTTAGAAAAACTACGGCGAAAGTATGGAGTGGACGTCAATTTACATATGCCAAAAGTTCCGTACAAAGAAACCATCCATCAGATGGCAAAAGCACAAGGGAAATATAAAAAACAAACCGGAGGCCATGGGCAATTTGGGGATTGTTGGTTGCAAATCGAACCGTTACCACGCGGAAAAGGTTTCGAGTTCCACAATAAAATCGTGGGAGGCTCGATTCCTCGAAACTTTATCCCGGCCGTCGAAAAAGGCGTCATCGAAGCCATGCAGCATGGCATCATAGCCGGCTTCCCGGTCGTCGACATTCAAGTCACCGTGTATGATGGCTCGCACCATCCGGTTGATTCGTCGGAAATGGCCTTCAAAGTGGCCGCCTCCATGGGGTTCAAAAAGGCCATGGAGTCAGCACAGACCGGATTGCTCGAACCGGTCATGGCGGTAGAAGTGACGGTTCCAGACGATCTAGTCGGAGCGGTTATCGGGGATCTCAACTCTCGCCGTGGGCGTATTCAAGGCATGGATGTGAAAGGCCACAATGAAATTCTCAAAGCCCATGTGCCTTTAGCGGAAATGCTCACCTATGCGCCGACACTCACTTCACTCACGGCAGGCAAAGGCAGTTATCGAATGGAATTTTTTGGCTACGAGGACGTCCCCAAGGAATTGGTCAGCCGCATTGTCGAAGAACATAAAAAAGAAGCCGTGGCACACACTTCTTGAAAATTAAACCGTCCACAAATATGAAAGCCGTATTAGTTGGAACCGTACTTGGATGTATGGTCTTCACGGGGTTAGCCTCAGCCAATCTGCTCGAAGTCACGAAAGCTGTGGAGGAAGCCCAGTGCAAAAAATTAGCGGCGGATTATGCCAACGATCCCAATTCCTTCACGGTACAATCAATCGCGCAACTGCAGATCTGCCTGGCTCAAACCTTAAAAGCCACGGCCTCGCGCGCCATACCGAGAAATTTTGATATTCAAGCTCCACACCCGTCGACCAGTAATGTCGACACCACACTCCCGACCCCACCACCACCTCCCACACCCCCTAGTTCAATAAAAATTCGATAAGGAGAGTATTTGGCTTAAGTCCTCTTTAGGCCATCTGAACTGTTCAACCAATCATTGGTGTTGCCGGGTCTCGGCCCGGCAGCCGATCCACTTTTGATTCGGCAAAAGTGGACAAAACCATTGACGCCCCTTCCGGCCATATCAAAGGGGGCGGACGCAAGCTCCGAAAAAGCGGGCCAACTCGCCTGGCTCAAACAAGGCCCGCAGGATGATAAGAGCGTCCGCCCCATTGGCCGGACGGCAGGCGTCGAAGTTCGAGGAGAGTGGTTGGCTGGAGAGGGCCGTGTCTCTCATTTTAATCAGGAAGGCATCGTGTGGAACGGGCTTATAACAGGCTAAGCAGTTCATGATGATTAAACTTGCAGCTCACAAGTAGACAGCCCGTATAGTCAGCTGAGGGAGAGGAAAAGCTCAGATGGATACATGCTAAAGACATGCAGGGATGACGACGGAGAAGAAATAAACGGGTCTTTATTGCTGGGTTTTGAGGACGATGAAGAAGGCGCGGGCTTTGCGGATGATCCGGAGGAGGACGGTTTGGCCTGGGTTCACTTTCTCCAGGACTTCGGAAAATTGGGCGACGCTTCTGACAGGGTGGCGATTGACTTCGGTGATGAAATCGCCTTCTTGAATGCCTTCGGAGTTGGCGAGGCCGCCTCGCTCGACTTTCGACACTAAGACGCCAACGCTTTCTTTTATCTCAAATTCTTCAGCCAGTGCGGCCGTCAGGGCCTGAACATCCAGCCCTAATTTGACTTCTGATTTTTGGAAGGGGAGAGAGGCCAGGGTGGTTTTCTCTGGCCGTTCGGCCATCGGGACATGGTAAATCATTTCTTTGCCGTCTCGGAGAACCCGAATTTTTGCGTTCTCTCCAGGACCGACCCTGGCCACGAGGCGTGAGAGTTGATTCGGTGAATCAACGGGCTCATCATCCACCATCAAAATGATATCGCCGGGTTTAATCCCTGCGGCATAGGCCGGGTCGTCTTCATAGACTTCGTTGATCAGAACGCCTTCTCCTTCTTTGATGCCGAATTGTTTCGAGAGCTCTTTGGTTAATCCTTGAATGCCCACGCCTAGCCAACCTCGGACGACGCGACCTTGTGAGACCAATTGATCCACGACACGAGACACCATATCTGCAGGAATAGAAAACCCAATGCCTTGGGCCATATGAATAATGGCCGTATTAATGCCTATGACCTCACCTCGAAGATTGAATAACGGTCCTCCGGAGTTCCCCGGATTAATGGCGGCATCGGTTTGGATGAAGTTTTCGTATTTGGATAAATTTAACCGTTCACGTCCAATGCCGCTGATGACTCCCAACGTGACCGTTCGGTCAAGGCCCATGGGATTACCCACAGCCAGGACCCATTGGCCGACTTTTAAGACTGAGGAATCTCCGAACTGCGCGGCGGGCAGTTTTCGATCGGTTTCGATTTTGAGGACCGCAATGTCGGTTTCTTTGTCTCGACCAATGATTCGGGCGATTTGGTGTGTTTTATCTGAAAGGCGAACTTCGGCTTCTGTCGTATCTTCACCTACGACATGATTATTGGTCACAATGATACCATCTTCGCGAACGATGACTCCTGAGCCACTTCCTTGGGTATATGAACCTCTTCGTTTAAACCCATCAGACGAGGTAATTTCCCGAATCGGGGTGATATTCACCACCATTGGCATGACCCGTTCAGCCAAGCTGGTAATGGTAGACTGAATTTCTTCGAGGGCTTGGAGACCACGAAGTTCTTTGTCTTCTGGTGTTGTTGCCAAAGACAGACTTCCGGTAGGGAAGACATAAACAATTGAATATATGGCTATTTTTAATAATATTTGCATGTATTTCTTTAAGTATAGTAACGTCGCATAAGAAATATTATGTCAACTAGAAAAGAGGTTCATTTTGGGCTCGGTCCCCTTCAGTAGTCGAGAAATATTTTCGGTATGGCCATACACAATTAATCCAAGAATGCCCAAAGAAAAGAGAATAAGTTGAGAGTCTCCTGTAAAAAAATACGCAAGGAGAGGAAAGCTGGAAAAGGCTGCCAATGCTCCTCCTGAGGAATACCGAAAGATGATCACGGTCCCAACCCAAATTCCAAACAGACAGAGGCCAAGGGACGGTTCAATGCCCAAAACGGACCCTAGAGCTGTGGCAACGCCTTTTCCTCCTTTAAAGCACAAAAAGATTGAAAAGATATGCCCAATCACGACGGAAAGGCCAATAAGGAGCATCCAATGACGTGGAGCTTCTAGACTTTGAGCCATTCCCGCCGCAAGAACACCTTTCCCAATATCTCCGAGTAAGGTCAATATTCCAGCTTTTTTCCCCGATACCCGCAAAACATTGGTAAACCCGATATTCTTGCTTCCAGATGTACGCGGATCTGTCTCTCCTAAGGCTTTCGCCACGATGACACCAAATGGAATGGACCCCAAAAGATAGGCACCCCCGGCTGCTAATACATAGCTCAGCATTCTTCCTTGTGCCTCTATAAATACCCTACCAGTATTGCGGGCTTAATTTTTTAAAGATAAGGACGAGGTATCGCCAGCCTGAAACCAGGGAAAGCACGAGTGCGGCATACAAAAGAAGAATCCCCGCTACGGAAAGGATGGCTTGGGCTTCCAGCCAGGCCCCTTGAAAAATCAAACACAGAATCCCGCCAATTTGACCGATAACTTTAAATTTTCCCAACGAATCGGCTGGTACAATCAAACCTTCTTTCGCGGCAACAGCTCTTGCTCCCGTCACAATTAATTCACGAGCAATCATGACAATCGCCAGCCACACGGCTACCTGTTGAACTTGAACCAGAAGAATCAAGCCAGACGCCACTAACAATTTATCGGCGACAGGATCAAGCAATTTCCCAAGGTTGGTTATTTGCCCCCTTCGACGAGCTAAGTAGCCATCAAGAAAATCTGTAAAGGCTGCCCCTGAAAAAACCAGTCCAGCCCAAAGCGCACGTTCTGGAGTTGGCTCTAGGTAGAGCCAGACAAATACAGGAATTAAGAGTATTCGCAGGAGGGTAATGGAATTGGGAAGGTTCAGACTTGACTCCCCTCTTTCTAGACTGGAACGTCCCGTTTCGGGTTTGAGGGCATCCGTGGAATTCATGTTTTCTGGAATCTAAAGTAAATGATTATGTTAGCGGCTGAGAATATCCCTTGCCTGAAACTTGCCAAATCGCTTGAAGTTGGACAAGCAAACCCTTCAATTCTTTCAACCGTACCATATTGGGCCCATCAGATAACGCTTCCTCAGGTTTGGGATGCACTTCCATAAAAAAGCCATCACAACCGACGGCAGCCGCAGACCTGGCTAATGGGGCGACAAATTCCCGTTGGCCTGAGGAACAGGTTCCTCCCCCACCCGGTAATTGCACACTATGGGTGGCATCAAAAATCACGGGATAGCCTAGCGCCCGCATCACGGGGAAGGACCGCATATCCACCACCAGGTTTTGATAGCCAAAGCTTGAGCCTCGCTCGGTTAAGCAGATCTTGGTGGTGCCGGCTTCTTCAAGTTTCTTGACCACATTACTCATATCCCATGGCGATAAAAATTGTCCTTTTTTCACATTCACCACTCGCCCGGATTGAGCGGCCGCACACAGGAGGTCTGTTTGCCGACAAAGAAAAGCTGGGATTTGCAAGATATCGACGACTTCGGCGACTTGTTCTACATCTTGAACCTCATGAATATCCGTCAGCACAGGCACTCCAACTTCTTCTTTAACCTTTCGGAGAATTTTCAACCCAGCGTCAAGCCCTAATCCTCGAAA
The DNA here is from genome assembly GCA_032128535.1 of Nitrospirota bacterium. GTDB lineage: Bacteria > Nitrospirota > Nitrospiria > Nitrospirales > UBA8639 > Nitrospira_E. Next base: position 1,707 of record JAQBGS010000006.1, on the reverse strand, counting down.
GGACGAGATGGAAGTTCGATTGGCCTTATCATAGGACGCCTTAAAGACGTAGGGAATATCTAATTCTTGGGCAATTTTTGCGATCGCGGTAGCGGTTTCCAGGACGATGGCTTCACTTTCAATCACACAAGGACCCGCAATTAAAATATGCGGAAAATCCCCGCCAACCCTTAATGGGCCGATCTGTACTTCAGTTGGTGGAGTCATCAGCAATCCGGTCGGTTAGGTACCGAATTTTCGTTGAAGCGCAGCCCCGATAAAGGCTGTAAATAAGGGATGAGGAGAACAGAGCCTCGAGTGAAATTCTGGATGAAATTGCGTGCCGACAAACCAGGGGTGCCCCTGCAATTCGATAATTTCTACCAATTTTCCATCAGGAGATGTCCCACTAATGATGAGGCCTTTTGAGGTTAGAGCTTCTCGGTAATCATTATTAAACTCATACCGATGGCGATGACGTTCTTGGATATCCGATTGTTCGTAGGCAGACGATGCCAAGGTGCCTGGAATGAGTTTGCAGGGGAAGGCGCCTAAGCGCATCGTGCCGCCTTTGTCTTGAATTGATCGTTGTTCAGGCAATAAATCAATCACGGCATGAGGGGTCTCGGCATTAAATTCTGAACTATTGGCTTTTGCTAGTCCGGCAAGGTTGCGGGCAATTTCAATAACCGCACATTGCATGCCCAGGCAAATCCCTAAAAATGGAATATTTTTTTCTCGCACATGACGGATGGTTTCGATTTTTCCTTCAATCCCCCGAATGCCAAACCCCCCAGGAATCAACACTCCATCCACATCGGCGAGGAGTCGTTCCGTCCCATTTTTTTCAATTTCTCCGGATTCCACCCATTGAATCTTGATGCTGGTCTCATCCCGCAATCCACCATGGACCAGGGCCTCAGATAAACTTTTGTAGCATTCGCGAGATTCGACATACTTGCCAACCAAGGCAATCGTGACCTCATGGCGGGGTCGCTTGATTTTCTGGACTAATTCATCCCAATCCCGAAGATTTGGAGGGCGGGTTTCTAATCGCAGTAAACGAACAATGAGTTCATCCAGACCTTCTTTTCGTAAAACAATCGGCACTTCATAAATCGATTCCACATCCTTTGCAGTAATGACGGAGTCTTTCTCGACGTTACAAAATAACGCCATTTTGTCTTTCACGTTCGGTGGGAGATACCTGTCCGTTCGACAGAGGAGAATATTGGGTTGAATCCCAATTTCTCGTAATTTATTAACAGAATGCTGTGTCGGCTTTGTTTTGAGTTCCCCTGCCGTGGGAATGTAGGGAACCAGGGTCAGATGGATATAGAGAACGTTTTCCCGACCAACATCATAGGGCATTTGACGAATCGCCTCTAAAAACGGAAGGCTTTCGATATCACCGACGGTGCCACCAATTTCGACAATGACGACATCAACATTATGAGCGACGCTCATAATCCTTTCCTTAATGGCATCGGTAATATGGGGAACCACTTGCACGGTGGCGCCAAGATATTCCCCTCTGCGTTCTTTTTGAATCACCGATTCATAGATCCGTCCTGTCGTACAATTATTTTCACGGCTTAATCGTACAGTGGTAAAGCGTTCGTAATGACCTAGATCCAAATCTGTTTCAGCCCCGTCATCAGTGACATAGACTTCCCCATGTTGATAGGGATTCATGGTGCCGGGATCCACGTTGATATACGGATCGAG
>JAQBGS010000005.1:0-3271 GCA_032128535.1 Nitrospirota bacterium | reverse complement strand
GGTCTCCCTAGATCAATACAAGGGGAAAGTCGTTGTCCTCGGGCTGTTTCATATCTGCAAACCCTGTTTGGAACAGGGCACAAATTTGCAAAAAGTCTATGAGGCCACGCAAGGCAAGTCTGTCGCGGTCGTCGGCGTTAATTCCTCAGGCGATTCTCAAGGGGACGTGAGCGAATTTTTGCAAGCCTTTCCCGTGAAAGTCACCTATCCCTATTTGTTAGACCCGGGGCAAACCACCGACAAACTCTATGGCGGAGGCAAATTTATTCCAAACGTGTATGTGATTGACCAACAAGGTCTGATCCGTTGGCAACGCGTGGGAAATTTTTTCACTGACGGAACACTAGCAGGCCATGAAATGATCTTGGAAGAAGTCGAGAAGCTGTTAGCCGCGTCGATGCCTTCCTCCATGTAGTGACTTCTTTTTGAATTGCGACTGATTGGAGTGCTATGGATGAATTTGAAGAAGGCAAACAAAAGTTTCTTGACTTGGTCACTGCTCTCGATGGGACCGTAGAGGTGGTGATTCCAGTTACGCCCTCACAAAGTCTTTTTAAGATATCCCTCTCAAAAGGGGCCAACCGAACATTCATAACCATTCATGAAGACGATATCTTAGATCTGCCCGAAGAATCGTCCGTTCAGAAAAAGACCACCGCTCTTTTACAAGAAACGATTGATGCCTTATGAAAGCCTTGCTTCCCAATATTTGTGAGTGGTCTTGGTACTCGGAAGAAAAGCAACTCAACTTCAATGGGCATCTGTTGACAGTAGGAGAGCATCGCATTCTGGTTGATCCTCCTCCTATGACGGCTGGCGATATCGCTTTTGCTCGGCAAGGCGGGCCTGTTGATTATATTATTGTGACGAATCGAGATCATGAGCGAGAGGCGGCTCAGTTGCGAGAAGAATTTCACTGTACCGTGATGGTCCCGGAATTGGATGCGAAGGAAATGACGCTTACCCCAGATAAAACCTGCAAAGATGGAGAATTGCTTCCCGGAGGGATTTGGGTGATACAACTCGCGCATCAAAAGTCTCCTGGCGAAAGTGCATTGTTTTTAGATACAGGGAAAGGCATCCTCATTGTTGGGGATGCGATTATTGGGCATCCAGAAGGAGCCGTGCGCCTCCTTCCGTCTGAAAAGTATGGAGATATCGGTCAAGCTCGTGAAGGCTTGCGTCGAGTATTAAAGTATAATTTCGACAGCCTCATCGTCGGTGATGGAACATCCATTGTAAGGGGAGCCAAACCCATTGTTGAACAGATGCTGGCTCAAGCATAAAGAACCGGAATGGCACCTTCCTTTTTTTCTTATCCTTGTCACGTCACTAATTATTGTGAGTGATTGATTATGGTCTGGTCTCAATCTGCTGATCTCAATTTCTTAGGCAATCAACATTTTTCAAAAGGCTTTTATACCGAAGCCTTCCAATGCTATGCCCAGGCACTTGAAGTCGATCGGACAAATGGAGATCAACGAGCTTTGGCCACGACATTAGGCAATTTAGGGAATATCTGTGCAGTCAGTGGGCGTCGCGAACAAGCCCGGGCTTACTATACGGAGGTCCTTGAACTGCAAAAAATCATCGGGGAAGATCGTGGCATTAGCACCACGTTGGCCAACTTAGGAAATTTATCGGCCGATGCAGGAGAATGGGAACGTGCGCGCGCCTATTACCTGGAAGCCTTGGACATCATGAATATGTTATTGGATTATGCGGGCAAGGCTGTCTTACTCTCAGATTTAGGTCTCGTCGCACGCGAAACCGGTCAAGAAGGAGAAGCGCTCTCCTATTATCAAGAATCGTTGGTCCTCATGCGTCGAGTGGGCAATGACGCGGGACAAGCCGATGTATTTCGCATGATGGCTCGCTTGTATTTAAACCAACACCGCGTAGACGAGGCACAATCATGTACATTAACCAGCTTGGATGTGGCACGTCGCCTGAAGGATGAATTGCGGATGGGCGGGGCCTGGTATATTTTGGCCAGTTGTCATGAAGCTCGAGGGGAGTGGGAAAAAGCCATTCACTATCTACAAAAAGTTGTGCGCGTCGACGAAAAATACCAACTTCCAAAATTAGCCGAAAATACGCAGCGCCTACAGGCCCTATTAACCCGCGTCACGACATCTTCCGAATCTTCTTATGAGTGATACCCGCACCATTTCCCCCCACTGGCAAGCAGCCCGGTCTTCATTGCTCACAAATATTCCTGGATGGTTCGAATCTCAGGAAACCGAACCGTTGACGTTATCCTTGCCGGACGAGGATTGGCTGCTGGAAATCACTCCTGATGGCCGGTTGGTGTGTGTCGCCGGATATGATTTGGACGATATGAAAAGCATGCTCTCCGACGGAACAGCCGAAGATCTAGGGGGCGATGAATTAGCCAAACAGGTGAAATTTTTCCTTCAACAAACAACCTCAAAATATCGTCGAAGGCTCGTGGCGGAAGGATTTACGGAACGCATTGAAATGACCGAAGATTTTGTGGCCGCCAATTTTGAACAGGCCATCGACTTGGGTGCACTTCCCGAGGTGCGTCAAAAAATTCAGACCTGTCAGTCCTGGTTCCGTCCCTGACTAACCTCCCAATCCTTTGCGCATTCACTAATTATTTCCATTTCTAATGTCAGTGAATTCCTCTATTCAGTCCTTCAAGCAGTTTCGTGATGCCGTGTACGGCTTTCGGCTATCCCGAATCATTTTTACGGCATTAGATCTTGATCTCTTTAATCATTTGAGCCATCGAACATGGACGATAGGTCAATTATCCAAGCGAGTGCAGACCAGTCAACGAGGATTAGAGATCTTGTGTCGAAGTTTGGCGAGTACCGGCCTCTTAGTAAAATCACGAGCCGGGTACCAAGCCAGTACATTCGCCAAAACGTATCTGCAAAAGAATAGTAAAGAATTTCGAGGTGATTACCTGGCGCTGATGCAGCGGCAATGGAAAGAATGGTCGCGTCTGACCGAAGTAGTTACATCCGGCGTTCCAGTCGACAGTGACGAGCCGGAAACGCCTGAATACCGGCGGTCGTTTTCCTGGGCGATGCACCATCGTTCCCAAGAACCAGCGCAACAAGTAGCCAAGCAAATCACATTAAAATCTGCCCGTTCATTTTTGGATCTGGGAGGTGGGCCAGGTACGTATGCCTTGGCGTTTATTCAGAACAATCCACACCTGCAAGCCACCGTGATGGATCGCCCGGCTGCTCTAGAGGTCGCACAGACTTTGGCAAAACAAGCTTCGGTGGAATCCCGA
>JAQBGS010000004.1:0-5995 GCA_032128535.1 Nitrospirota bacterium | reverse complement strand
ATTCCGGCGGCCACCTTGATCACCTTTTTCCGAGGTTTGGTCGTTTCGCCAACCGAAGTCGGTTGAACCTGACGAGTACGTTCTTCACGACGGAGTGTGGGAAGAGGGCGAAGATCCTGCCAGACTGCCGCATCCTCAAATCTCGCGGCAAACATTTCGTCATTCTTTAACCTTACCGCTTTTTTTGGTTTTTTGATTTTGTCTTCAGCTTGGGCGTCCCGAGCAGAAGCAGGACCCTTTTTGTCGACCTTGGCTTCGCTTTTCTTTTCTTTGTCAGCGCCTTGGTCCGCAGGAAGAACTGGTTGATCGGAAATAACTGATTCAGGGGGTATCGAGGTCGAGACTTCCCCAGACGCCTCTAGGGATCCTTTTCCGATAGCTGGCTCGCCCACGGCTGCAACATCGATGAGGGAAGCACTGACATCTTCAACAGGTTTAGATTCTCCCTCACTCGCTTCCTTTATTGAAGGAAATTCCTGAGCCTCTGCCGCCAGTTCTTCTTCCGTTTTTTTCTTTTTGATCAGGATAAGCTTCTTCTCGGGCTTCTGCTGTGGAGCAGTTTGAGTTTCCGAGTCACCCTTTCCAGAAGCTGCCCCATCTTTTTTCAGGAGTCGCCCACCGGGGTTTTTCATCCCACCCTTACCGGCAACACCTTCTGCCGAAGAAATTCCCGTGGGGGCAGCCACCTTACCCTGGAGCACATCCATCGCCCACCGGGCCGCATCGTCCTCGACGGCATTGCTATGGGAAGTCACCTGAATCCCCAATCGCACCAATTCCGGAATCACCAGGCGACTCTCCATTCCAAGTTTCTTCGCTATCTCATGAACTCGCATGCATATCCTTTACGATGACTGAGATTCCTCAGGAGCTGACTCTTCAGCTGGCTCCAACTTAGATTCTTCGCTGGCTCCCGCATCAGACTGTCCGACCTCTTCTTCCCCTTCCGTCTCTTCCGAAGCCATATTGGCGGTCTCTTCGGCCAACGCCGCCTTAATCTGCTGATCACGCTCCAATTTTTCTTTTTCATATTCAGTAGAACTGATAATATCAATTTTCCAACCTGTCAGCTTTGCGGCGAGTCGAACATTTTGTCCGTTTTTTCCAATGGCTAACGAAAGCTGAGAATCCGCAACCACCACAAGCGCCGATTTTTTTTGCTCATCAATGCCGACTTTTTCAATAGAGGCCGGGTTCAACGCCTCACCAATAAACACACGCGGATCCTGGGTCCATGGGATGATATCGATTTTTTCGCCACGCAATTCACGGACGATGGCCTGGACCCGAGACCCCTTGACTCCGACACAAGCCCCAACTGGATCCACGGCCTTATCACGCGAGGCGACCGAGATTTTCGTTCGATCACCCGGCTCACGGACCACGCCCTTAATCTCCACAATTTTTTCAGAAATTTCCGGCACCTCTAAGCCAAATAATTTCACCACAAAATGTGGATGCGCTCGAGATAGAATCACTTGGACATCCTTGGGTGTTCGGCGAACCTCTAACAGTAACGCACGAACGCGATCACCTCGGCGATGGGCTTCACGAGGGATTTGCTCTTGGACGGGCAACAACGCTTCCGTTTTCCCAATATCAACCAGATAATTTCGTCGTTCTTGGCCTAAAATAACCCCATGCACTAATTCTCCTTCTTTTTTGGAGAATTCGCGCTCTATGGCTTCCCATTCCGCTTCTCGAACTTTTTGACAAATCACCTGTTTGGCCGCCTGAGCCGCAATGCGTCCAAAATCATCCATATCAATGAGCGTTCCAATTTCATCACCCATTTCGGCTTCATCATCAATTTTTCGGGCTTCTTCCAAAGATATTTCCGTCTTGGCGTCGAAAACGTTCTCGGCGATGGTTTTCTTACTCACAATGGTAATTTCACCAGTGTTCGCATCAATGTCGACTTGAATATTATCTCCCTGCCCGAATCGCTTTTTTGCCGCGGTTAACAAAGCCGCCTCCAAGGCTGCAAGGATTTTCTCCTTTTCAATACCTTTTTCCCGACCAATTTGATCGATCACCGACATCAGTTCGCTTTTCATGATTGTTCCTCGCAACACATCATAGGTAGTCGCCCAAAGCAAGCCAGGGCTGCTTGTCGTATCCGTCGGAGTGCTAGAATTCTACCTCAATCTTGGCCTTCACAATCTCACCCCAAAGCACACGATGCTCCAAGAGATCTGTCTTTCGATCATCCACTAACTGCAGACCAGAATCGGAGACAGCCGTTAGGCGTCCGATGACAACGGCATTCTTCCCCAAATCATGTTGCACCGTCACCCGGAGCCGTTGGCCTTGAACACGTTGAAAATCTTTGGGATCTTTCAGGGGTCGGTCTAATCCAGGTGAGGACACCTCAAATCGACAAATCGGGCCTGAAGGCTGGGTAATTTCCCATGTTCGGCGAAGAGACTGGTGGAATTGTTCACAATCGTCAATTCCCACGCCACCATCTTTATCAACTGTCAAACGGACCAAGGGGTTGGTTGGTCTCCCGGTACATTGCACCTCAAGGATTTCGACCCCCAATGCTCGCGCAATGGGATCGCCAACTTGACGAATGACTTGGCTCAAATTTTCAGTCATAAAGGCCACCATGGACTTCTTATGGATAGCGGCCACAGCTACAGACCAAAAAAAAGTGGGCTCACGCCCACTCAACTCGTGACCACCCTAGCACTTTCCTCATTTAAAGGCAAGATATCGGAGCCGCTTGGGCACCGATCCATCTCGTGCAGACTGGCGTGCCCGACATAGGCATAAGATACACCCCATGATAGACTTATTTCCTAGAGAAAATTCGCATTTTTTCGATATCAACCAGAGAGGAAATCTGCAGATGCCCACAATCATTTCTGTGGCTTCCGGAAAGGGCGGCGTTGGGAAAAGCATGGTTGTCAGCAACCTGGGGATCCTATTAGCACGCCAAGGCCAACGGGTGATTTTAGTGGACATGGATATCGGTGGTGCCAATCTCCACATTCTTTTCGGAATGTTTCATCCGCCTACGACTCTTACCGATTTCTTTACAAATCGCCTCACCAATCTTGAAGATTTGGCGCATCCTTTAGCCAACCCCTTGCCACTCCGTCTCATTCCGGGGACGGGGGAAACCCTGATTACGGCCAATCTTCAACATGCCAAGAAAAAACGTCTCATTCGACACCTTCAAAAACTCGATGCCGATATTATTTTGGTCGATGTCGGGGCAGGGACCAGTTACCATACATTGGACTTCTTCCTCCTGGCGGACCATTTTTTGGCTGTAGCCACTCCGGATCCTACCTCCGTCTTAGATCTGTACCGATTCATCAAGCTGGCCGCGATTCGGAAAGTCCTTACTGCATTTTTGGCTCATGATCCCATTGCGGAAGCTCTGCTTAGTCAAGATTTCCACAGTATCACGGAGGTCTTGGAAGCGGTGGGACGCACCAACGAATCGGGCGTGGCCTTGGCACAACAGGCCCTACAGGGATTTCAACCCGCCTTAATTTTAAATCGGATGACCCCGAAATCTCGAATTAATACCCTACATTTGCGGAATTTATTGAAACAATATGTCGGGGCCGATTTGTCAGTCCTGGGAAATATTCCAGAAGATCCCCACGTTCAACAATCGATTTTAAAATATTTACCGGTCGTGGAATTATCACCAAAATCGCCAGCGGCACTCGCATTCGATCAAATAGCAGAAAATGTCTTAAGACTGATCAAGCATCCAGAGGAGGTATCAGAAACCCGAGAAGAACCCCAAAAAATACGCGCCTAGTAGGGCCAGGCGACGGCTTACAGCTCACGGAGCAGAGCATTACGTCGGATCTGAAGGAAGTAAATTACGAATCGCGTTAGACAGGGACTTGAGGGTCATCGACACGCTTTCCAGTTCGGCACCTTTGTTTTGCAATTCTGATTGCATCGTGGACACTGTACTGACTAATCGATCTCGCTCTTTGGAAACCCGAGAAAAATCTATCAACGATTCCTCTAATTGCTTCACTTTTTTCTCCAACCCACTACAGGCTTTCTGCGTTGAATCGGACTCCCCTTTCACGCTTTCTAATTCCTTCGTCAACGAGTCAACCAAGTTTTCGGCAGATTGTAAATTCCGTTGAGCATCCGTGCGATCTTCTTCGCTTTCTAAAAATTGTTGATTGAGTCGATCAATGACCCCTGCCCATTCTCGAGCAACTCCGCCAAGCGACTTCGGAACCGCGGCAAGGGAAGCCTCTTTGCCCAGGTGCACAACTGCCTGCTGAATCCAATCGATAAACAATGTGGCTTCTCGAAAATTTAAATCGACCGTCGGAGGGGGTTCATTCGACGAAGGAGGGGCGTCGGTGGGTGGTTCCGGGGGCGGGGGCTGTGATGAAATAGATTCGGCATTCGAGGCGGTATTGACTGAGGACCCCAGATGAAATTGCTGCAATAAGACCGCGACGCAATGCCTGCAAAAAGGCTGTTCAGTAGACGGACAAGAACACTTGGTGGACAATGTCCCCCCACGTAACTTAATCGTCTGGGCATACACTCCATACGTGCCATTGACTTCGGCCACCACTTGCGTCCCATTAGCTTCAACAATACTTACTCGTTGATCCGAAAAATATTGGTTGCCAATCTTAAAGACTTGCCCCCCAACCACAGATTCCACCATATCGGGATCCAATTGTCCGAGTTCTTGGGCAGAGCATGAAATGCGATTTCTCATAACACCCTCACATCATTGAAGAAGAGTAAGAAGGTTCACCATCCTTAGATAACCATTTGCTTAATCTCATCGGAAATTTTACCGAGAATGAGTCTGAGATCCAACACCCTGTGAATATTTTTTCCCAAAATAAGAACATCTGCCAAAATAACCCATGCCATCAAACCAAACAACTACCCCATCCTTCCTAGACAGTCTTCTCGAAGATGCTCCTGAAGCACTTCCTATCCTTCGGCAGAGCTGCATCCAGGTCTTGAATCTCACCCAGGATAAAGATTCCAGCGCAAGCGATATTGGAGACATTATCAAACGTGACCAGGGCATGATGGTCAATATCGTCAAAATCGCCAACAGTCCGGCCTTTTATACCCGTGTCCCCGTCAAAACCCCAACCCAAGCCGTGACTCTTATTGGATTTGATGTCATCCAGTCCATGGTCGTCGCAGCTCAACTCATTGAACAAGCCAATAAATTCGGAGCCAATACCTTCTGTCTCAAACGCCTCCTCGCCCGGGCCCTTGTGGCTGGGACACAAGCCCAAGAACTTGGCAAGGCGCTCCATTATCCTGAGCCGGGATTTCTATTTACCAATGCCATGCTCTACTCCCTTGGCGACCTTATCCTAGCACTATGCCGACCGGAGGTCGCTGAGCAATTGGAAACACTCCGACTTTCTGATCCCACAAAGATCCCCAAAGCTGAACTGGCCCTTCTCGGACGACCGCTGCAGGCTATTGCAGCCACCATGGCCAAGCATTGGCATTTACCAAATAATCTCGTCCAGCTGTTAGAGAAAAAGCCCGTCTGGCCAAAAACTCGTCCTGAGAATGATCAACAGATGATGGAAGGGATTGTTCGAGCTGCCAATGAACTCAGCTACTGTCTCCTCAACCCTTCAGGCACAGGGCAAGAACAGGTCTTCCACATGCTCACCCAACATTTTCTCCCCCCATTTTCACTCTCCTTGACCCAACTGGAACAGACAGTCACCAACGCCTTTATGCAAGCTTCAGAAATTGCTTCAGCCATAAACATTGATCAGCAGCACCTACTCCCGGTCTCGAATCCCAATGATACTCCCCTTCAATACCCAGAATTACAAAAACTCACTCTGGCCATTCAACAAGCTCTTGACCGTGATCATGCACCAGAGCAAGAGGAGTCTCCAAAACTGCAAGAACCATTCAAGCCCCGGCCCCTTTTGCCCACCACTACGAGTTTGGAGAATCCTCTACTGGAATACACCCTTGCCGCCATGAAGATTCCCGAACC
>JAQBGS010000003.1:0-4151 GCA_032128535.1 Nitrospirota bacterium | reverse complement strand
GCCAAGCCTACGGCTTTGGTAATCATATCGGAAGAGGAATTGATGAGTGACCATTCTTCGTCTTCGATGTCGCGCCGTTGTGTAGGCGTGAGCGTTTGCCAATTTGCAAACCGGTAGTTTCCGAGGGTAATGGCACAGTCTCGGAATTGTTTGGAGAGGTCAAAGGCTTCTTCGGCGGTGAGTGGCATAGCGCAATCCTCGTCTTATATTTTTTTGATGGCGTCCAGAATGTTCTTTAATTCCTTAACGGACTGCTTTATCTGTTGGATGAGTTGGGTTTTAGCTAAATCATTTCGTCCGTCATAGAGTTTCTGGTGCCCTTCAGAAATTTTTCCTAAGAGGACTGCATAGGCCTGAATGGCCTTGGTATGGGCGGCTAGATTTTTTTCTCGACTTTCTTGCCATTCCATGAGTGCCGCGATCCCGGCTGGGTCGTTCGATTGAGCGATCTTTGTTCGATAATACGATTGAATGGCAAACTGCTCATTTTGGTCGTCGCCTCCAAAACCTTCGACGACAATTTGTTTGAGACTTTTCAAAATGGTTTGCAGCGGTCCATTTGACCGTTCGATCAATTCCTGAATCTGTCGTTTTCTCCACTTATCACCGATAGCATTTGTGAGAACTCCAGCTATTTTGCCAAAGGCTTCGGTCTCGGCCGGACTCGTGCCCGCTTGGCTTTGAAGGTTGGTCGTGAGTTGGGAAAGCTCTTCTGATTGGTCGACGATTTCATCGGCTGCTAATCTGCCTAGCGCTTCCATGTATTCTTCAATGACATCGTGTCGAAGCAGAAGCTCAGTTTTTCGGGTCAGGCGTTCTTGTTCCATGGCCTCTAATTGGGCATGGCGGTCTTCGGGTTGATAACGCTTTTGGCGATTAGGGAAATCCACATAATTGTCGACGAGGGTGGTGTATTCAGCTGATTCTGCGGAAATGTTCGCAAAGTCTTGGATGGCCTTGAGATCTACGCACCCTTGAGTGAGGCCTAAGAGAAGCAGACTGCTAAAAATGATCTTGAGTTTCATGAATGCGGGGGGCGTCTGTTGATGTCTCATGGTATTCCTGCAAAAGTTATGGAATGTTCCTTTGTTTATCTCATTATTGTGAAGGTTGACCAACCATAGGAGATTCACCAAAAAGTGTCAATGGTTTTGTGAACGCTGAAGCCAGGCCGTTGAGCGGGAGAGAAGATGGCAAAATCTTATGAAGGAACCAGAGAGGTGTTGGAGATGAAATTTTGAGGTACGGTCAGTGAATGGTTAGCAGGCTCATGATGGGCATCAAAGAGTGCAGAAGCTACTCAACTCGTTGGCGGGCTTGGGGTATTCTTTGATCGGATATCATCTGCCCGTGCTTCCATTGAAAGGGCTTCTTCTGTGCGGTTCATTTTTCGTAGGAGTTGTGCATAGTTTCTGAGAGCCCGTTCGACACGGAAATGGCTTTTCCCCATGGTGACTTCCGTGAGCGTGATGGCTCGCTGAAATAACGGGTCGGCTTCTTCGAATTGTCCGGTGTTCAGGTAGAGCACCGCTAAATTGTTGATCGGGCCGGTGAGGCCGGAATGTTCCGGCCCTTCGGCTTTTTCAATGATGTTGATTGCGCGCTGCATGACGGGAATGGCCTGCTCTGGCTGATTTTGTAGGCGATAAATTTCGGCTAATTGGTTAAGAATGATCGCCACGCGGGGATGCTCCTTCCCAAATCCTTCTTCGGAAATTGTGAGCATCCTTTCGAGAAGCGGCGTGGCTTTGGCAAAGTGCTTGGCGGAACTATGGAGGAGCGCCAGGTTATTTAAACTCCCAAGTAAATGAGGATTGGTTGCGCCAAGTTGTTTTTCTTTGATGGTAAGCGCCTTTAGTAGTAAGGTCTCGGCTTGATCATATTTTTCCTGGGCCCGATACAGGAGTGCTAGATTGTTGAGGGGTTCCACAAGTTTCGGGGAATCCGGACCATTCACCCTTTCGGAACTCTCAAGGACACGTTTGAGGTAGGGTTCGGCCTGGTCATAGTGGGATTGCCGGACAAATAATCCCGCCAAGTTTTCGACATCACGGATGGTTTCCGGGTCGTCAGGGCCTTGGGCTTTTTCACGAATGGCGATGGCTCGTTCAAAATGTTGCTGAGCCTGGTCAAATTTATTTTGTGTCACATACAAGGCACCCAGATTGCTGAGGCTGGCGGCGAGATCTGCGGTTTCAGGGGTTGGCGCTTTTTCATGGATAGCCACCGTTTGTTGAAGCAAGGCTTCCGCCTCTTCCGGTGCGCCTTTGGCATTGGCCAGAATGGCTAGATTGGTGAGGGATTGAATGAGGCGAGGGTCTTGATCGCCAAATTGCTCAGCTAATTTGAGGGCATTGTTCAATTCTTGTTCGGCTTCAGGAAATTTCCCCTGTTCCATGAGCGTCCTACCTTGTTCGGTATGAAGGTCCCACGGTTCTTTGGGTTCTGAGCAGCCGAGAAGCTGCAAGCAGAGGAAGGCCAGCGAGAGGGTAACAATCAGCCTTGAATCTATCTTTCTTGCGTGAAGCATCGGGATTTCCATTTTCATTATTAAATGTGATTGATGCAATGTTGGAAAACTCCATGACGATTGTACTGGAGGGGTTGGGCGCTTGCCAAACGAATCAAGGCTTTTTTGTATTGGTCAATAGCCGGTCATAATAACGAGAGTTGTGCGGAGCCGGTTTGTTTGAAGGTTGCCGGGATGGGGGTATTTGGAACAGGGGGGAAGTTGAGTTTTCTATCGGTCTGCTCCAAGAGTTGCGAAATGACTTCCCAAATTGCAACTTGTCCTTGATGACGTTTAAAAAAGATGGGTCCAGGATCTGTCTTTGGCGGACTTCCTTGAGACGGCCCATGATTTTCTGCATGCAATCAAGAAATTGGTAGTTCATGCCTTATCGTCGAGCCGAAGCAGGACAAGCCTAGCATCCTGCGCCCCAGTCTTTTGTGCCCGTGAGAAATTTTGTGAAATTTTCTGTTAATAATTGGAGAGGCAGGAGCGTCTTTGGCAACCATCTAATGAGTCAGGGACAAAAAAATATTTGCCCAATATACTCGATAGAGTTCTTCAGGGGAGGGGAAGAGGTTTGGGTTCTCTTCGCTCGTCGCATTTTTTGCAATTCAGTATAGTTCCTAAAAACTTCTGTCGGCCTTCTAGAGATTGAACCCACAGGCGAGAGCTGAGTGGGGGATTATGTCGGACATGTTGCCCATGTCCGCAATGCAGATCGGCAACCCAATCGCCTTGGTCATCCTGGTGAAATCCAGTTATTCGTTGATTCACGGGGTTTCGTATGAAGGAATATCAGGCGATGGCTAGGGAAGATCGGAGCGGGGGGAGATTGCGAACTCAAGCGGACTTGTCATTGAGTTTCACGACAAGCCGATAAAGGGACCCACAAGAAGAGGGGAGCTTACGGCCTGAGATTATCCTGGGGAGGATAGACTTGCTAATTAATTAGTCTGTGTATCCTCAGGGTGCAAATTCCGACTCATCCTTGTGGGTGGTCCAAGTGACCGTTTCTCAACCAAAAGTACGTTGATTGATTAAGCGACTGGACTACAGCTCAGCCCGGCACTTTTGCTTTTGGATGAGGCCAGAGGTCGAGATAACAAGGGGCGTGTTTTCTTCTTCATGGCCTCGCGTTCAGGATGTTGGCGATTTTCTAGAATAACTGGATCAATCACCTCACCGCATTGCAAGCACCGCTTGGTAAGGATTTCCATCCCACCTGCATCATAATTCACATTCATGCACCAATGAGAAACCAATAATCCCCCACAGCGTGTGCAGGCATCGGAGCTTGCAGGACTTTCCAGCTTCACAGGGGTCGCGTTTTTAATGGTGGGCACTGGCTCAGATTTGAGTGGCCGCTTCGTGGCTCCACGTCCACTGGGTGATTTTTTTTCTATGCCGTAGTGTCCCATGTTTTTCTCCTACAAGTTCAAATTCAAAAAAAAGTGTGACTGATACCTTTAGATATAGCTTATTGTTCTTAAGTCAAGATTAACAAAATATTAAAAAATCCTCATAATTAATGATAGTAGTGGATAATAACTGAAAATAAGTTAATAAAATCAGTAGAAATCATGAATAATGAGGTCTAAACTCCATGAGTTCATAGGTATGTTAACCTAGGCATAAAGTC
>JAQBGS010000002.1:0-2982 GCA_032128535.1 Nitrospirota bacterium | reverse complement strand
CCTGTCACCGCGACATGCACAATCGCAGGCCTGACTTTTTCAACAATCTCTGAAAAGCCCTCCACAAAGGCACTTGGAAGAGCTGCCTCTGATTGAGCAGGAAGCAACATTCCATTGCCCCCCAACCCGACCATAAGTCCAAGGCTTATCAAGAGGAGACTGAATCTCCCCAATGGGTCCATACCTGAGGGCCGATTAGAGCCTGAAAACATCCGTGACTTGTGCATTATCCCAATCTCCTGTTTTGAGGAAAATATAATTAAAAAAAGGTGTGAGACAAACGTATTATCTTTCAGACCCGCTATACATTTCGGAATTTTAAAGCCTCAATAGACCAAAAATACACAAGCTTTTGATTCTACAATAATTGTTTCTCTACCTTCAAAGCCCAATCTAAGTTATTTTACCTATTTTACTTCTTACCCCGGTCTTTTTCAGGTTCCACGGGACATTCGCTACAACGTTCTCAAGTGTATCAATCCCAACTACAGAAGAGGAAATCGCCCATAATAGCGTCGGATTAAGAGAAAACAGAAAGGGTCCTTGGACCATTCTGGCAAGGTCCTTCGTTCTAGAAATATTTAGCCCATGATCAGGGGAAACCAGAACTTAGGAGGGAAATTTCAGGAGTAGAGCATTGGGAAGGACAAATACAAGACGGCTTTTTACTATTTTTTGACTATTCAAAAATATCCAACAACGCGCCCAAAACTTTATCTTGGGTCCGAATACTCGCGAGGTTGGCTTCGATTAAATGGGTGGCTTCCAAGGTATGGATGATTTCTTCTTCCAATTCCACATTCGACCCTTCTCGAAAGGTAAAGGGATCGTCCCCGGTGGGCAATTGAGGACCAAGTCGCTGATCCTTGGTCAAACTCACAACCACACCTCCGAATTGGGATTCTTCAAACGTCGCTTGTGTCCGCTTGAAATTATCCGTCTGGGCATTCGCAATATTGTTGGCACTGGCACCAAGAAGCCGGCTGCCGGCCTGAACGCCTGAAAGGGCTGAGGCAAATCCTAAAAACATCACAACCTCCTTTGATCAATCAGGGCATGATTCATGTTCTTTCATCGACCAAATTTCCGAAACCTTTCCTGGAGGCAGCATCACAGCAACCAGTCTGTAGATTATTGTTTTGTTTCATTCTTCTTGAGGCTCTATACTCAATATCCCGAACCCATTTACTAAAATGGGTGGTATTGCTGAATTATTCTGTTCGATTTTTGTGAGGGGACATGCGAGGACTACTACTGGAACGAGGCCTTTGCCTAAAAGAAGATCGACCAAAACCGGAGGTCCGGCCACAGGAAGCCATAATCCAAGTCTTGCAGGCGGGAATCTGCTCAACGGATTTGCATCTTGTCAAAGGCTATATGGATTTCCAAGGCGTCCTAGGGCATGAATTCGTGGGTGTGGTGGATCAGGCGCCCAACCATTCTGTACTTGTGGGAAAGCGCGTAGTCGGGGAAATCAATGCCGCTTGTCGTTCCTGCCAAACTTGCCTGCAGGGACGCCCGACCCATTGTCCCCATCGCACCACTTTAGGAATCATGGGGCGCGACGGGGCCTTTGCGGATTATCTTTCTCTCCCCATTGAAAACCTCCATCCGATCCCTGATGGAATGACCAATGAACAGGCCGTGTTTATAGAACCTTTGGCCGCCGCCTGTGAAATTCCCCAACTGGTGACCGTCAATCCAACAGACCGAATCGTTATTATCGGGGATGGAAAATTAGGCTTACTTTGCGCACAAGTGTTGGCCTTGTTGGGTTGTCACGTCACACTCCTCGGCCGACATTGTGAAAATCATGCCTGGCTAACAAAAAAAGGTATTGCGGTGACCTCGGAATTCCAGGACATCCCTGCTGGAGCCGATATCGTCGTCGAAGCCACGGGAAGCCCTCAAGGACTCACGATGGCCACCAACCTCGTCCGACCACGCGGCACAATTGTGCTTAAATCCACCTATCACGGGGAAGCCTTAGTCAATATGACACAACTCGTCATTCATGAAATTTCGGTGATTGGCTCTCGCTGCGGCCCTTTCGCTCCAGCGCTTCGGTTATTAGGGAGCGGCCAGATTGACGTTGAGCCACTGATTCATGCACGTTTTTCACTGAACAAAGGCATCCAAGCCATGGAACAAGCATCACAACCAGGAACGTTAAAAGTCTTACTCACAATGTCGTAGAAATATTTTGAACACACAAATTTTCTCCCTGACTCCTAGTCCCACACACCAACCTTTGATATGATATGTTTTCATGTTGCTGGCGTAGCTCAGTTGGTAGAGCAGCGGTTTTGTAAACCGCAGGTCGCAGGTTCGATCCCTGTCGCCAGCTCCATGTTTTGCTTATCAATTAATCAAGACCGATATTTTCTCACCGACTCGGTTCTGTTCCAATCATTCCATTTCTTCCAAACCTCTCTTCGCCAACACATTGTTTCCTTGTTGATGACATAAAGGAGTCATGATGTCATCCACGTTGCCCTCTTGGAATCTGAAGGATTTATTACGGAATCCTACGAAAGATTCCCGACGTATTGAACAAGAGCTGGAATCTCGCATTTCTTCATTTGAACGACAACGGAGCCGTCTAACTTCCGGACTATCTCATCACGCCTTTCAACGCCTCTTGAATCAGCTTGAAGATATTAGTGAACAGTTGAATGCTTTAGGGGCGTATGGCTTTTTATGGTTCGCCGAAAACACTAAAAATCAAACGGCACGGGCCTTCGACAATCACGTTCGTAATCGGCTTGCTCAATTTTATCCGCGTCTGTTGTTTTTTGATCTGTGGTGGCAAAGCCTCACGCCAAAGCAGGCCTCCCGTCTTTCCTCTCACGCCACACGGCATCATTATTACTTGGATACCCTCAGACGATTCACGCCCCATACGTTACGGGAATCCGAAGAACGTATTGTGACCATAAAAAATACGACTGGTCGGCAAGCCTTAGAAGCGTTGTATGGTGT
>JAQBGS010000001.1:0-3969 GCA_032128535.1 Nitrospirota bacterium | reverse complement strand
ATAGTCGGACTATTCTGAAGCCCTCTTGTCATCGAAGGTAATGTCACGATCCCATTGCGGTGCTCTACCCGCCAGTAGGGGATATTTCTGGAAAAATTTTTCGTTCACTGTGGTCTATCCCTCGCTATCCTGTGTGTGTTGAATTGGGGCATATGCCCTAGTACAGGCCTGGGGGTGGAGACCTCCATTTCCTCCTCCGATATGCTTTCCCTTCCTGATGCGTCTCTTTTGTACGTGTCGGATTATGTGTCGTTTGTGGGGGAAGACGCGCAGGGTCGTGTGGCGTTTGCTCTGGACAATAACCGTGGCAGAGATGGGGAGGCCTGGCAGGCTGAGCATTTTGTGGTGCTGCATGATGAGCAGGAGGGGTGGGTGTCACTGCAGGGTTCAGGATCGTACGAAAATTCTACCCATGAATTGCAGACCATTCCTTCTTCCTCTTTTTTCCAAATCGAAGGCATGCCCCAAACAGGCTTGTCGATCAAGAGCACTCCTAATAACCTGATCCTCTCGATAAAGCCGATTCCGATTCGACTTGCGCGTGAACATGAAGGCGGCCGGTATTGGTTGGGGTCGGCGGCGGCCGAATTGCAATGGAAGGGTCGAACATTGCAGGGTCGAGTGATCTATGAATATTTCATGATGCCGGAGTTTAACCGCCTCTCTCGAACCTATTGGGGCTTGTGGAAACATTTTCAAGGACTCTATCTGGTGGTTGAGGGGCTGGGTGACCTCTATGTTCATTCACAAGAAAGTGACATGATGGCCCCGTTGGTCGGAACCGTGAGCGGATTTTTAGCCGTTCAAGGAGAAACGAAACCTTTCCAGGTGTTGCAAGTCACGCTCTTTGATCATAACCAGGCATGGGGATTGTACCGATGGCCCAGCGCCTGGGGTCTTAATTGGGTCAACCAATCTGGAACGGGCCGTGCTCAATTAGAAATTCAAGACCTCAAAACGATGGGCAATTGGGTCATTGGGGGTTTTGGGATGGGAATCGTTCATGGCATTGTGCACTACAATGGACAGGACTATCCGGCCTATGGGTTGGCGGAACTTATTATGTAACCAATGTAGGAGTATGCGGGTATTAGGGGGCTTGATACGCTTACTTGGCAACTGACAGGAAGCATCAATGAATATGATTGTGCAGAAGTATATGTGCGCGATGGGAGTCAGTGTTGTTCTGGTTTATGGCAGTGGCTGTTATCTGAGTGACACATTTGCAGAAGTTTCTTCTTCATCTAACAACCAAACAGCAGTGATAGCTACTGCTGCGAAGCAGTGCCCAACGGATCTCTCCTCCCTTCAACAAAAAATGGAAAAAGCCTTGCAATATATCAGATCTGGTTCATTCCGGGAGGCCATGCTGGTTTCGCTGCAGGCATCCATTCCAGAGGCGATTGAACAAGCTGATGGACTAGTTCGACAAATCGCCTTTCTCAAACAGGAAATTTTTCGACAAGAGCAAGAGCGTACCCATGCAGAACAAGTAGCGAGAGAAGAACTTACGGATGCTTTACAACCACTCAAGCCCTGCCGTTATGGTGAGGAGCGCGCGTATTGTTATGCCGTGGATCAATACCACATCTCGACGGCTGCCAATCTTGCGAATCAAGCTTTTGTTGAAGCGCTGGAATGTTATCAACGAGAAGGGGTTCGGTAGAGAAATCGATGAAGCTACAGCCCATCAATCTTTTTCGAGACATTCCCGTAGGACTCAATAAAGAATTCGTCGAGAAATTGATTGAGCATGTCTCTTTCCGTGTAGAACGCATTGTCTCTCGTGGGCAGAATTCACCGACTGGGTTTTGGTACGATCAAGATGAACATGAGTGGGTGGCGGTCCTCGCTGGAAAGGCGGAACTCCAAATTGACGGGCTAGAGCAGTTGGTTACGTTACATCCAGGAGATACCTATCATGTCCCGGCCCACACGAAACATCGTGTGGCCTGGACAGAGCCGAAACACGATACCATTTGGCTTGCGGTGTTTTGGAAGGATTAATTCCACGATATGTGTATAACTTTGAACTCAGGTCATTCAATGCTCCTCGCGCTTTCATCAGGGAGAGGGTGTAGGCTCATTGAATAGTGAGCCTACTATTGGAACAACAGGGGCTATAAGGATTGCCGTGACTAAAGAATTGAGGGAGCGACATGACATTGTTAGGATGAGGATGAGCGAAGCGATCCTGGAGGAAGGCCACGGTCAAACATGTCGCCACACAGCCTGATTTACATAGCCGATCCTATGTGTTCCTGGTGCTGGGGATTTTCCCCTGTTCTGGAAGAGATCAGGTGGTTATTTCAGGATCGGGTGACGTTTCAATTGATGTTGGGTGGACTGCGTCCAGGCAATACCGAACGGTTTGATGAGTCAAGACGTGCGTATATTTTACAACATTGGCATGCGGTGCATGAACGAACTGGCCAGCCGTTTAATTTCTACTTTCAGATGGGCCCCACGTTTACCTATGATACAGAACCGGCTTCACGGGCTACTGTGGTGACCCGACAACTTGTTCCAGGAAAAGAATGGGATTTTTTGAAACGTGTCCAGGAGGCCTTTTACGTGCAGAATGCTGATGTGACCAAGGCTGAGGTTCTGGATGAATTAGCGGTGCCATTAGGCATGGAGACTTCGCAGTTTCACCATGCCTTTCAAGATTCCCAAACCAAACAATTGCTCTGGGAAGAATTTGATCAATCGCGGCAATTAGGTGTGAGCGGATTTCCAACGTTGCTCGGTCGAAAGGGTCAATCTGTTTCTGCGCTCATGCATGGCTATCAGGATGTTAAAACCCTGGCGCCGGTCATTGAGCAATTTCTTCAAAAGGTGGCTTGAATTGATCAGGCCTCAAAGTCAGCAATCGAAAACGAGAATACCCTAGAATATTGAACGTGTATTTATTTTCCACAGGAGGTTCAGTAATGAGAATGATGAAAAAATTGACCATGTTGGTTGGGTTGTTGGGATGGTTGAGTGCTGGCCTCACGGCGACTGCCGGTGCCGAAATGTCCCAATGGAATGTAGACAAAGATCATACGACCCTTGGATTTGAAGTCGTCCATA
This sequence comes from Nitrospirota bacterium, assembly GCA_032128535.1. Classification (GTDB taxonomy): domain Bacteria; phylum Nitrospirota; class Nitrospiria; order Nitrospirales; family UBA8639; genus Nitrospira_E. The sequence continues at coordinate 894 of JAQBGS010000001.1, read as the reverse complement.
TGGTGGTATCCAAAACTCAGGGAAAGTTTACAGAGTACTCTGGCACAGTGGAGATGGATGCTGACAAACAAGAATTCAAAACATTTGAAGCGGTGATTCAAACGGCTTCGGTCACGACGGATCATCAAAAACGCGATGATCATCTGCGAAGTGCCGACTTTTTTGATGCGAAAACGTTTCCCACCATGACCTACAAAATGAAAAGCTATACCAAGTCAGGTGATCACTATACGGCGATTGGTGATTTCACGCTGTTAGGCGTCACCAAGGAACTCACCTTGGTTGGCACCTTTAATGGCATGGCTCAAGATCCTTGGGGCAATATGCGAGCCGGATTCACTGCAGAGGGCACATTGAATCGCAAAGACTTCGGGATGAAATTCAGCAAGCTATTGGACAATGGTGGGTTGATGGTGGGTGATGAGGTCAAATTGAAATTAGAGATTGAAGTCATCAAAGAAAAGATAATGGAAAAGGTGAAACATTAAGTGTGACGTAATTTACTTGCTGGGATACATGGTGGAACCCTTCGTCGATTCCATTTCTGCCTTCTGGACGTCCTTCTGCCGAACAGGCTGGAGGACGTTGTCTTAACTCGCCTTTCTTACCTTTTGATACTTCACGGCTCAGTAACGGAAAGACCCTTTCCGATTTTGTAGAGACCTTCCGCCGAAACGGCTCTCTTGCTCCTTCATTGCCGTCATTCCCGCAGCATGTGGTGAGAATCTTTCTGCAATAAACCAAGTAAAATTTTCCAGTCAAAGAGGATAGTCATTGGAAAAACCTTCGTGTTATTCAGTGGGGGATTTGCCTGTGTCTAGCACATTGGCCTAAACGGGGAAATATTGAAATGAACGATAAATATGCCGTGACTCCCAAGCATAGGGGAGGGCG